>WRAI01000001.1 GCA_009780275.1 Oscillospiraceae bacterium
AAGAGTTAGGCGGAAGCGTTGATCACGTCCCGGAAAAAGCAAAAGACTGGAACGGTTATCACTTTTATTTCAGAGATTTAGATGGACATTATTGGGAGATAGCATATTAAACAACTACACCGAATAAGCATTCGCTTCACATGTAGGGAATGGCGTCCCCGACATCCCGCAAAGGAGAAACATCATGCAAAACAACTCGCAGGGGACAGCCCCCAAAACCACCATATTCAGCGGCGTAAAGCCGACGGGCGTGCCGACGCTGGGCAACTACCTCGGCGCCATGAAACATTTCGGAACACTGGGCGATGACCCGGACGTGCTGGCGTTATACTGCGTTGTTGACCTGCACGCCATCACCATCCGTGTACCCCCTGCCGAACTGCGTGAAAATACCCTGACATTGCTGGCGCAGTACATCGCCTGCGGCATGAATCCCCAAAAGTGTGTGCTGTTTTTGCAAAGTCATGTGCCGGCGCACGCCGAATTGACGTGGGTGCTGGATTGCTACACCATGTTCGGCGAAATGTCGCGCATGACGCAATTCAAGGACAAGTCGGCGAAAACGCCGCAAAACATCAATGTCGGGCTGTTTAACTATCCTGTGCTGATGGCGGCCGATGTGCTGCTGTATCAGGCCGACATTGTGCCGGTCGGCGAGGACCAGAAGCAGCACATGGAAGTGGCCCGTGACATTGCCGAGCGGTTCAATAGTGTATATGGCGATATATTTACCATTCCCGCGCCGCAAATGCCTAAGCTGGGCGCGCGCATTATGAGTTTGCAAGACCCGTCGCGCAAAATGGACAAGAGTGACGAAAACGAGAACGCCTACATCAGCCTGCTCGATGAGCCGGACGTGATTATGAAGAAATGCAAGCGCGCCGTAACGGACAGCGAGGGCGGCGTGTATGAGTCGGCGGACAAGCCCGGCGTGTCGAACCTGATGACCATATACGCCCAAGGCGCGGGCATGACAATGGCACAGGTGACGGAGCACTTCGCAGGCAAAGGCTACGGCGACTTCAAGCGCGAAGTCGGCGAGCTTGTGGTAGAACTGCTGACGCCTATTCGAGAGGAAACGGCGCGATTACTTGCCGACAAGGAATATCTGTACGGCGTTTTGCGTGATGGCGCGGCAAAAGCGGCAGATCTTGCCACACCGACGTTAAGAAAAGTATATGAGGCTGTCGGCTTTATACCGCAGGGAGGCTAAACTCATGGAATTAACCATCGTCATCCCCGTATACAACGAAGCATCAGCCATCGCACAGAATGTTGATGCTATTCAAGCGCAGCTCGCCGCTGACGGTATTGCGGCTGCGCTGATTTTGGTCGACGACGGCTCACGTGACGATAGCTGGAAGGTTATCCAAATGTTGGCGGTCGGGCGAGACAATATCACCAGCTTACGCCTGTCACGCAACTTTGGTAAAGAAGCCGCGATTTTCGCCGGCATCAAGCAAGTGCAGACTCAATATTGCCTTGTTATGGATGCCGACTTGCAACATCCGCCGCGCTACATAAAGGATTTTTTGCAAACGGCAAAGGATACTAACATTGACATTGTCGAAGGTATAAAAGCCGATCGCGGCAAAGAAAGTTTGCGCTATAAATTGCTTGCCAAGCTCTTTTACCGTATCCTCCGCACCGTAAGTGGTGTTGATTTAGCAAACTCCTCTGACTTCAAGCTGCTCAATCGCCGGGTGATGGATGTGATCAACAGCTTCGACGAAAAAAGAGTATTTTTTCGCGGTCTGGTTGGATGGAGCGGTTTTGAGCGTGCGCAGATTGAGTTTATGGTCGACGAACGCTCAGGCGGTGAGACCAAATTTTCGACACGAAAACTCTTGGGGATGGCGGTCAACTCTATGCTGTCATATACCGGAAAGCCCATTTACCTTACGCTCTTTTTTAGCGTACTTTTTGGCATCGGGGCAATGATTTTGGGTGTGCATACGCTATATAACTACTTTGCCGGTCACGCCGTTAGCGGGTTTTCAACGGTCATACTATTGCTGCTGACCATTGGCGCGTTGATTTTATTTTCGCTATGTATTATCGGCGCGTATATCGCGCGCATTTATGATGAGGTTAAAAATCGACCGCAATACATTATCTCGGAAACAACAAGAAAAGAGGATTAGTTCATGAGTAAAGAGCAACGCAGGACGATACTGTTCTTGTTGGCGTTTGGTGCGGCGTTTTACGCAATGGCGCTGCATTTTCCGTTGTCGGGGGATGATTGGCAGTGGGGCAGCCATCATGCTATTGAAATTCCGCGGCTTAACGGGCGGTATTTGGGAAACTTAACGGCCATTATGCTGGCGAAAATGGTATGGTTGCGCCCGATTGTAATGGCGATGGCCGTGACGGCCAGTGTCTATTTCGTCTCAGCGATTTCGGCGCGTATATCCGGCGCCAAGAGCCGTGCGCCTATGTTGCTGACGGCGTTGCTGTTTATGTTGCTTACCCCCGCTATAATGCGGCAGGTTTATCCGTGGTCGTCGGGCTTTGCCAATTATGTGTTGCCAACGATGTTTGTGCTCGGCACCATCTTTTTCTTTGTGCGCAAACCGGATGCCAAAGCATGGTACATTGCCGCAGTGTGCGCGTGGGCGATATTAGGGCAATTCTTTGTCGAACATATCACATTGTATGCTGTGGCAGCTTCGTTGTTTGTGACAGGGTGGTATATTGTCAAATATAAGCGACTTCATCCCTTCTTAACGGCATTGACAGCAACATATGTGGCCGGCGCGGCCTTGATGTTCATGCATGGTGCGTACGGTGCCGAGGATTTATACGGCAGTCATCCTATGCCAACGGGGTTGCGTGAACTGCTTGGCAATGTGTCAGAAAATTATTTTGATGTTATTAGTCCGCACGGCATTGCCAATAATATGTTCCTCAATGTGTTGATCGTTGTTGCTGTGCTATTGTTGATTCGATCATCGGACAAACTGAAAACACGATATACGTGGGGCGTGGGCATTGCGGCATGTATATCGCTGTTTCCCGTGTATGTGTTTTTGCGGCAACTTCACCCGCATTTGCCGTACGCAAGACTGGTGCGATATTTTGACGGCGTGATGTCGGCACTGTTTTTTGTTGGGTTTGTTGCAGCGGTCTGTCTGTTTATGCCGCAGAGTAAGCATAAGCGACTGGTGCTTTTCGCGCTGGGTTCAGTGGCAATTTTGCTTGCACCGTTGATGGGCATCAGGCCCCTTGGACCTCGCTTATTTTTTATTGTGTATGCTATGTTGGTGCTCGCTGCAGTGAGTGTTATTATGCATCTCAAAGAGCGCAGATTGTTGCCGCAGAGTAAAATGTTGGCTGACCTTTGGCGTGTGGCGGCAAGTGTTGCATTGGCGGCAATGTTCGTTATGTTTTTTGGTGTGTATCGACGTATCCACAACGCCGCTGAACAGCGACAAGTATTTATTGAGCAACAGTTAGCACAAACTGATTTGACGCAAGAAGAGGTTTGGATTTATATGCCGCATTTGCCGTTCGAACATTACGTTTGGGTCGGCACGCCGACGTCATATTGGAATGGGCTTATGTATCGGCGGTTTCATAACATACCCAACAATGTACGATTTAAATTCATTTCATATGATGATTGGCAGCGAGGAAACTTCTCATGACACATACGCACTATACACTTATCATGCTTTTTGTGGCTGGCTTGGTCGCTTTTGCAGCAACGCCACTTGTAGGCAAGTTGGCTGCTTTCATTGGCGCGATTGACGTGCCGCAGGACGAGCGGCGCATGCACAAACAGCCTATTCCGCGCTTAGGCGGATTGGCTGTCTTTGCCGGATTTATCATCGCCGTGTTGGGCATGTATGCCTTGACAGAGCAGTTGGTTATGGATTGGACGCTGGTGTGGATGCTCATCGGTGCGGTAATGATTGTCGTCATCGGCGTCATTGATGACATTAAGCGGTTGACAGCGTGGGTGAAATTCCCTGTACAGGTCGCGGCGGCGTTGATTGCCGTGCTCGGCGGCGCGGTGATTGAAGGGTTTAGCAACCCCTTTGTCGACGGTGCGTTTGTCGAGTTGGGCATTTTTGCCGTGCCAATTTCAGTTATTTGGATTGTGGGCATGACCAATGCCATAAACTTTATCGATGGCTTAGACGGTCTGTCCGTTGGCGTGTCGGCAATTGGTGCGATTACCATTTTTATCGTTGCAGCCATGAAAGGTAACTGGCAGATTGCTTTGTTGATGGCGGCACTTGTCGGCGGGACGCTCGGTTTTTTGCCGTATAATGTCAATCCGGCAAGTATGTTTGTCGGCGACACAGGCGCGACATTTTTAGGCTTTGTGCTAGGCGCAGTGTCGATCATGGGGCTGTTTAAGTTTACCGCTATCGTTAGCTTTGCCGTACCTTTGCTGATTTTAGGACTGCCGTTGTTTGATATGTTGTTTTCTATTGTGCGCCGCATTCGAGCAGGTAAAAGTCCTATGGAAGCCGATCGCAGCCACGTCCATCACAAGCTCATTGATATGGGTTTTTCGCAAAAGCAATCGGTGAGCATCCTCTACGCCGTATCAGCAGTGTTGAGTATCGCTGCGGTTGTGCTTGCTGCATTCGATGAAGTGCGCGCCTTGATTTTTCTGCTTGCCGTGATGGCGGTGCTTGGCGTGGCAGCATGGGTGATTGTGACGCTGCGGCGAAATCGTAGATTGTAGAAAAGACGTCTGTGATGCCATGAATAAGGCGCGTTGAGGTCGCCATGCCCGCGAAATAAAAAGGAGGCATTTTTATGTATTCACGAAAGCGTGTTAGAAAAGGTCGTGTTGTCGGTGTTGCTTTTGTTGCGCTATTTGTAGTAGGCGTTGCATTTGGTCTTGCGTGGTGGATTGTGCAGGGTGGTGACGGGGAAAGCGGCGGCGGACTCTTCAACAGACCACAATCTACACCGGCCGGAACAGAGGGAACGCCCCCCGAGCCGACGCCGCCTCCCCGGCCAACCTTAGAGTTGGCAATGAATATCTCAACAGACAATATCGCGGCATTTTTAGAGAATCAGCAGCCGGTTGCTGCCTTTGTCGCTGAAATCCGCGCTGAATACTTTTGGCAACGCAATGGTACACAATCGGCAGCGTTGTACCGCAGATTGTATATCGTGCAAGATGGTGTGAAAATCGAATACACCGACGCCAACGAACATGAGCGGCATGTTTGGTTCAGTGGCGGTCGTGTCTATGAATGGGTTGGGGGCGAGTACGCCCATGCACCCATTGCGAATCCGCTGCAACCCGCTGATTTCCTAAACATTCCTGAAGTTGAAACGCTGATTGTTGACAATCTAGATGGTTTGCGTGAGGTGCGCCGCGAAGTGCGCGACGGACGTGAGTTCATTTTTGTCGAACTCGTTAATGCCTCGACAAATTATCGCTATGAGCTGTATATTTCGACGGACTTCGTTCTACTTGAACAGGCGCGGGTGTATGACGACGCAGAATTGATTTATGAAATGCGCCTTGTTGCGCCGCCGTCGGAGGACGTGCCGGCGTTTGCACGGCCGCAGATAGAAGCGCCGCCGGCTGGAGATAACGATGGAACATGACGTGGCACGCAAAGCGGCGTTGGCGGCGCTAGCGGAGAATCGAAAAAGCGGCACATATATCGAGCGCGCTGTCAATGACGTGACCGAGGGCCTGAGTGCCCGTGACGCTGCGTTTTGTACGTGGCTATGCCATGGTGTAGTGCAGAATTTGACGTTGCTCGACTTCTTCATCGCGCAGAAAGCGGATCTTGCTAAAATTGAGCCGCGGGTATTGAATTGCCTGCGTCTGGGCGTATATCAACTTTTTGCGAGCGAGACAATTCCGCCCTCGGCGGCTGTTAACGAAACGGTCAACTTGGTGCGCGGCTGCGGTGCAAGCCAACGTGCCGTCAATTTCGCTAACGCCGTTATGCGCAACTTTACGAGAGATGAAAACCCGTGGGCTTTGCCGCCGCGAGAGCCTTTTGACGAGTATTGCGCCGTGCGGTACAGCTTGCCAAAATGGATGATACAATGCTTTATCGCGCGATTGGGCGAGGCAGCAGCCGAGGCGTTGTGCCAAGCCTTCCACAGCCAACCGCCTACGACCTTGCAGTTTATGGACGTCAATAAAGAAGAGTTGCGCGCGCAGTTGATGGAGGCGGGCTTGGTTGTAAGCGATAGCCAGCTTTGGTATGAGTGTTTACAAGTTAACAGTGCGGCACGACTGACATCACTGTCGGCGTGGCGTGACGGGCATATTTGGGTTGCTGATGTTGGCGCGATGCTGGCTATTGAGGCGGGCGGCGTACAACCCGGCATGAAAATTCTTGATGCCTGTGCTGCGCCGGGCGGCAAGACATTTGCGTTGGCGCGCGCGCTGAACGGTACGGGGCATATTACGGCTTGCGATGTGCAAGCAAATAAAGTCAAAGCCTTGCAAGCCGCTGTCAAGCACATGAAGCTGGATAATGTTGACGTGTGTCGTCAAAACGCCAAAGTCTTTGTGCCGCAATGGGAAAATGCATTTGATTTAGTGGTGTGTGATTTGCCCTGTTCAGGGCTGGGTGTTATTGCTAAAAAGCCCGACATTCGATGGAAAGAGGAACATGATATTGCGCATTTGCCGGCCATGCAAGCCGATATGCTTAGTAATTTGAGCAGGTATGTTAAGCCGGGCGGCAAGTTGTTGTATGTGACTTGCACGTTGTTAGAAGAAGAAAACGAGAAAGTGGCCGAGAATTTTACGAGAAAGCACCTTGAATTTGTGCCAAAAAATTTCGAATGCTTAGGACAAACGGCGTCTAGCGTGACGCTGTGGCCGCATATACATGGGATAGACGGATTTTTCTTTGCCTCATGGGAGAAAATACAATGACAGCGCTATGTTTGACGCTTGAAGACTGGCGAAATGCTCTGCCGGATGAGCCGAAATTTCGTGCCGCACAAATTTTCGGCTGGCTGCACAAGGGCATGGATTTTGACGATATGAGCAACTTGCCAAAAGCCTTGCGGGAGTGGCTAAAAAGTCGATTTGGCAGTGCATTTCCGATTATGGAAGATAAGCAGACTTCACATGATGGCACGCGCAAATATCTTTGGCGCATGCAAGACAGTGAAAAGGTTGAAAGTGTTGCCATGCAGTACAGTTATGGCTGGTCGGCGTGTTTATCGGTGCAAGTGGGTTGTCGTATGGACTGTGCATTTTGCGCCACCGCGAAAAACGGCTTTACACGCAACTTATCATCCGGTGAAATTCTGGGTCAACTGCTCGGAATGGCACGGGATATCGGCTCAATGCCGTCTAAGCTGACGTTGATGGGCATGGGTGAGCCCTTAGACAATTGGAATAACGTGCTGGCGTTTTTGCAGCTGGCACACAATCCGGATGGCTTGAACATGGGCTATCGCCACATGTCGCTATCAACATGTGGGCTGTCCAAAGGGTTAGAGCAGTTGTTGCAAGCGGCATTGCCCATTACGTTGTCGATTTCTCTGCATGCGCCGGATGACGCCACACGCAGCAAACTGATGCCTTGCAATAAGGCGATGGGTGTTGAACAATTGATAGATTTTGCAAAAATATATAATGACGAAACGGGTCGCAGAGTCAGCCTTGAATATGTTATGATACAAGGTGTGACTGATGCCGACACGCAGGCGGCGATGCTGGCAAAGTTGTTAAGCGGCTTTGCGGCGCACGTCAATTTGATAGGCTTAAACGCTGTGACAGATTCAGTGTATCGCCCGTCGGACAAAGCACAAGTTAAGCGATTTGCGGCGTTGCTTGAACGGCGCGGCGTGCAGGTGACTGTGCGGAGAAAGTTGGGCGAGGATATTGATGCGGCATGTGGACAATTGAGAGCCGCTGTATACGAGGCGTGACAGGTGGGGAGTGATTTCATGCGTGCGTGGGGCGCAACAGATCAAGGCAAAGCGCGTACCGACAACCAAGACGTGTACTACTTTTCGTGCGACGATGATATGGCGTTGTGCGTTGTTTGTGATGGTATAGGCGGTGCGCGGGCGGGTAAAGTTGCCAGTAAGGTGGCCTGCGATACGGCGGTTGACGAAATTAAACGGCGACGCAAAGCCGGACAAAAGGCGTCGTTGAGCGAAAAGAGTATTGCCGAAGCTGTTGAAATTGCCAACCGCGTTGTTTATCACATGTCGACGACCAATGAGAGTTACTACGGTATGGGCACAACGATGGTGGGTGCACTGATTAGTGGCGGCGAAACGCTGGTGTTCAATATCGGTGACAGCCGGGCGTATTTACTGTCGGGTAGTAAGTTGAGCCGTATCACACGCGACCATTCGGCCGTTGAACATATGGTTGAAAAGGGGGACATTACCGCCGAGGAAGCGCGCAGCCATCCCGATAAAAATTTAATTACCCGGGCGCTGGGTACGGACGAGGTTGTGGAATGTGACTTCTATCCGCTGAAAGCCAAAAAGGGCGAATGGCTGCTTTTTTGCAGTGACGGATTGAATGATATGTTGGATGACAACGAGATGGAAAACATTATGACCCGCGATGCCGACATGAGTGGTTGCTGTAAACGCCTAATCGACGCAGCAAATGCGCGGGGCGGGCTGGATAATATTACGGTAGTTATCGTTGCTTTATAAGGAGGCTTATTTAAACATGGACAGAACAGCAGAACAATACATCGGAAAACTGCTCGACAATCGGTACGAGGTGCAAGAACTGGTCGGCTCGGGCGGCATGGCTTATGTCTATAAGGCGTTGTGTCATCGGCTTAACCGCGTGGTGGCTGTGAAAATTCTCAAAGACGAGTATGTCAATGACGAGGATTTCCGCAGGCGTTTCCACGCTGAGTCGCAGGCTGTAGCGCAGTTGTCACATCCGAATATTGTGTCAGCGTATGATGTGAGCAAAACGAGTGAAGTTGAGTACATCGTCATGGAGTACATCGACGGCATGACGCTGAAACAATATATGCAACGCAAGGGCGCGCTGCCGTGGCGTGAGGCATTGCACTATGTGACGCAAATTACGCGCGCACTCAATCACGCCCACGCACGGGGTGTCATTCACCGAGACATTAAGCCGCACAACGTTATGCTGTTGCGTGACGGCAGCGTTAAAGTTGCCGATTTTGGCATTGCGCGGTTTATGTCGATGCAAAATACACTTGTGCAGGAAGCCCTTGGCTCGGTGCATTATATTTCGCCCGAACAGGCGCGCGGCAGTCAGATTGACGTACGGAGTGACCTGTATTCAACTGGTGTTGTGCTCTATGAAATGCTGACGGGTCGCTTGCCGTACGAAGGCGACTCGCCCATTACGGTTGCCATTCAACATATCAATTCCATGCCGCTCAGCCCGCGAGATATCAATCCCGATATTCCGCTCGGCTTAGAAGAGATCACCATGAAAGCCATGGCACCTAACATCGACGCGCGGTATGCCAACACCGACGAGATGTTGTATGATTTGGAAGAGTTTAGAAAAAATCCCGCCATTATATTTGGCTATCAGCGGAATATGGCCTCTCGAGGGGAAGACGATCCGACAATGGTAATGGCGCCTGCTACGCTTATCCCCGCGCCCCATGAGTTGGGCAACGATGAAGACATGCCGCCGCTGAAAAACAGTGGATATCCCGCCACGGCGAGTGAAGCGGCCGATGGCTTGAACGAAACCGAAGCCTTAATGATGGATCAAAAAAACAAGAAAAAGAAAAAGTTCAACCACACTTTTATCATCGCCGCGGTAGGTGTGCTGGTTTTGCTCGGCGCGTTGACATGGGCATTTGTGGCATTGCTCGGCGGCATTTTTAGTCCCAGCACCGGCGATGTTGTACCGGATTTGGTTGGCCAGCACTACGCTGACGTGTTGGCGGGCGCTGAAGTAGATGAGTACGACGAAGAGGGGCATCCTGTACGTCATATCTTGCGTGGTTTTATCATCGAAGAAGAGGGACGTGAGTTTGATAATTCGGACACGCCGACTGTGCCGGGTACCATTATTCGTCAAAACCCGGATGTAGGCACACGTGCCGCGCCCGGCAGTCTTGTAGAATATGTTGTATCACTGGGGCCTGTGCCGGCAACTTTGCGGAGTGAAGACTTCGCGGGGGAAACGCCGGAGGCTGTTCACATGCGTTTGCGCGCGTTGGGCATTGAATATGTTCTCGAGAGAGAGCCCAGCGACGACGTGCCGGAGGGGTTGATTATCCGCATTGAGCCGGACGATGTCGCCATTGCCGCACTGCAAGATGGCGAAGTGTTGACACTGGTCGTCAGCGAAGGCCCGCCGCCGGTAGAAGTGCCTAACGTCATGGGGTTGAATATCACGGCAGCCCAAGCGCTCTTGGAAAATCTGGGGTTGGTGCTTGCTCCGAACATCTATGTGGTGGGATCTCTCGGACAGGCTACTGGAACAATTACTGGGCAAGACCCAGAGCCGTTTACTGTAGTTGACCGAGGGGCGGCGGTGCAGTTGACGATAGTCGATCCTGACAACGCCGAAAGCGGCGAAACTGTCCCCAATATGGTGGGGAGTACTATGGAGGCAGTGCGCGGTAATAATCAATGGAATAACACATTCCATATTGTGGAAGCGGGCCAGACAGAATACAGTGACGAACATGCTGCAGGGCGTGTGATTCGACAAAATCCGGCATCGGGTACACGCGTAGAAGCCGGTACGACGATCACTTTGACAATCAGTCGCGGTCTACGGGCAACGGTGCCCAGTATTCAGCAAGGACTGACCGAGGCGTCAGCACGGCGGGCGCTGGAAGATGCCGGCTTGACTGTTAATGTTCAACGCGAGTATTCGACGGCTGTCAACGCCAATCACGCCATTCGCACTGATCCGGCGGCAGGCGCGCGCCTTAATCCCGGCACTAGTGTGACCTTATTTATCAGCAACGGACCGCAGCCGCAGCCGTCGCCGCAACCATCACCACAGCCGTCACCGCAACCATCTCCGCCGCCCAGTCCACAACCGTCTCCGCAGCCGCAACCAATTACGCGAACGATGAATATTGCTATTCCGGCTGCTTTTGATGGCGGCGATGTGTTGGTGCGTGTCACGCGTGGTGCGGTGGTTGAATTTAACCAAACCATCAGTTTTGATGCCGCCAATGGTCGATTTATCCTGGCGGTTACAGGGTTGCCAACGGAGGTAATCATGGTAACGTTTGACGGCGGACATCCGCGGAGCTTTGCCTTGCAGGATACACCGACGAGCTGATGAGCGCAGGCACGCTGGTCAAATATGTCGGCGGGTTGGGTACGGTGCTGCTTGATGATGGACAGATACTTGGAAAGGTGGCTCTCCGCGGCATATTTCGGCATGATGAAATTAAACCATTGGTGGGGGATAAAGTATGCGTGTCATGTGACGATAGTGTGAGGATTGACGAAATTCTCCCGCGTCGCAATGTGTTGGTCCGTCCGCCGATCGCTAATGTCGATTGCCTTGTCATGGTACTGTCCGAAGCACCGCCCAAGAGCGACCCTATGCTGGCCGACAGCTTGACCGTTACGGCAGAATGCTATGGCATTGACGTAGTGATTGCCGTCAACAAGTCAGATATCGACGAGGGGAAGCATTGGCAGGAACGCTATGCCGCAAGCGGGTATCCCGTCTTTGCCGTAAGTGCCGAAACAGGCAGCGGTATCGCTGGCTTAAAAACCGTATTGTGCGGCAAGATAGTGGTATTGGCAGGCAAGTCGGGTGTTGGAAAATCGAGCTTGCTCAATGCGCTGTTTCCCGATTTAGCGCTACAGACTGGAGAAATCAGTGAGCGATTAAAATTGGGCAAACACACCACGCGGCACGTTGAATTGATTTCTTGTGACTGCAATACTAAACCAAGTCAAGAGCAGATAAAAGCGAACACAACATCATCAATAGAACGTCAAGGTGATTCGGCATTGTCTGCGGCGTCGCGCCGTAGCCTGATTGCCGATACGCCCGGCTTTACCATCTATGATCCCACTTGCATCAAGGGGAAAACGCCCGGTGAGTTGGCCTATTGCTATCCCGAAATGCGGCCGTATATTGATCAATGCCGTTATCGCAGCTGTCGTCATGAGCGTGACGAGGGCTGTGCTATCTTGCAAGCCGTGCAAGACGGTAAAATTTCGCCTGAACGACATGCGACTTATGTTGCGTTGTTGGCTGCACTATGATATAATAACATTGTAAGGTAAGAATGAGACCTTGCTTTACAATGTGAATCTATTGACCATTTATAATGCGGAGGACAACGATGTATTCCAAAGAATTTACCATCAACAATCAAATCGGGTTGCACGCGCGTCCGGCTACTTTTTTTATACAAAAAGCCAACGAGTTCCGTTCCAGCATTCATGTAGAAAAAGGCACGCGTAGCGTCAATGCTAAGAGTTTGCTCGGTGTGTTATCGCTCGGCATTGTGCGCGGCACGGCAATTACCATCATCGCTAATGGTGCTGACGAAGAAGAAGCTGTCAATGCATTGGGTGAGATGATAGAAAGTGATTTTATGGAAGCGTAAAGCCGCCGCGCAAGAGGCGTGACAGAATAGAACTGCCGAACAGCCGCCTCAGCAAAAATGGAGTCCTGGAAATTTTCGCGTAGTTGCCACAGGCACCGGAGTCGGAAGTTGGAGCGGGTAAAATTTTGCCGATGAGGCGGCGTTGTGAAGCATGACAGGAAAACCACATGACTGATCGAAAACAAAAAGCCCTTGCGCTGCCGTTAGAGCCGGGCGTGTACCTCATGAAAGACAAAACAGGCGCGGTAATTTACGTTGGCAAAGCCAAGCAGTTAAAAAGCCGCGTTTCGCAGTATTTTCAAGACCATAAGCATGATGCAAAGACGCGCCGCATGGTCGCCAACATCGACGATTTTGATGTCATTGTCGTCAACAGCGAACGCGAGGCATTGGTGTTGGAAGCCTCGTTGATTGTCAAATATAAACCGAAATATAATATTGCGTTGAAGCGGATTAAAGGCTTTCCCTACATCAAAGTGTCGGCGCAAGAGGAATTTCCGAAGCTGTCAACGACGTTAAAATGGGAAAAGGACGGCAATAAGTATTACGGACCGTATATGTCACGCACGAATTCAGAAATTGTATTGCAGAAAATTAGCGAGGCGATGAAATTGCCCACTTGCAAGTACGAGTTTCCGCGTGACATCGGTAAAAAGCCTTGCTTAAATGTACAGATGAACCGCTGTATGGGCATATGCACGGGCAAGATTTCAAGCCAGCAATACCATGCCATTATCGGCAATATTGTGTCAGTGCTGGAAGGAAAATATATGAAAGTTGCCGACAGCTTGCAGGCTGAGATGGAAATGGCGTCTGACGAGTTGAATTTTGAGTTGGCAGCGTTGCTGCGCGACCGTTACAAGGCGATTGTGGCACTGGGACAGCGGCAAAAGGTTGTTAGCGGCAGTATGGCCGACTGTGATGTCGTGGGGTTGCACGAACAGGACGGACGTTGTTGCGTCGCAGTATTGCATTATGCCGATGGCGTGGTGTTTGACAAGCATACTGAGGTGATTGACGCGGTGGTGCACGGCGGTGCATGCGAAACGATGACCGAATTTGTCAAGCAGTTTTACCTGCCGCGCAACCATATGCCGCGAAAACTTTACTTGTCACATGACATAGATGACAGAGATGTTTTTGCAGCCGCGCTGAAAGAGCAGGTAGGGCATACGGTTGAGGTTAATGTGCCGCAACGCGGGCAATATAAAGAGATGACCGATTTGGCAGTAAAAAACGCGCGCGAACAGCTGGAATGGATGACTAGCAGCGAGGAAAAAACCTCGCGTATGCTGGAATCGCTGCAAAAAACATTGGCACTTGATGAAACGCCCAAACGCATTGAGGCGTGTGATATCTCCAACACCGGCGACGTTGGCATTGTTGGCGCGATGACAGTGTTTATTGACGGCAAAGCAAAGCGCAGTGAGTACAAGCTGTTTAAGGTAAAGGACGTTACATCGCAGGACGATTACCACAGTATGCAAGAAGTGCTGACGCGACGGTTCAAACGCTTGCAGGAGCAGAGCGAGGGCTTTGCCAATGCGCCGGATTTGCTTCTGGTTGACGGCGGCTCGACACACGCCGCAATGGCGCGAAAAGTTGTGCGGGAAATGGGCTTTGATATCCCCGTGTTCGGCATGGCAAAGGACGCAAAGCACCGTACCCGCGCACTGGTTACGCCGGACGGCGACGAAATTGGCTTACTTGCGCATTTGTTTTCGTTTATCGGGCGCATTCAAGAGGAAACGCACCGATTTGCGATACAATTTCACCGAAACCAACGCGGCAAGGCGAGTTACAGTTCGATACTTGATAAAATTGAGGGCGTTGGCCCGGCACGCCGTGCGGCGTTGCTGACGCACTTTAAGTCAATGAAGGCCCTGCGCGCCGCGAGCTTAGACGAATTATGCGTGGTTGTGCCATACCCGATTGCTAAAACGGTGCATGAGTTTTTGGGTAGTGAGAATATTTCGTAGGGGCGAACAGTGTTCGCCCGTGAATAATCGCAGGCGTAAAAGCTGCGGGTCGAAAATTTGATTTTCAACACTTCGGATAAGGATAGGAGGTCGCCATGGTATCAGATAACCTATTAGAATTTGCGGCAAAAAACTATGGTTTTGACAAAGCAACACTTCAATTTGTCAGTGACTCAACCAATCAGATTTATGCGTTTCAAAAGGATGGGCAATATTATATCCTAAGATTTTCGAATGGCTCATTTAATGAAACAAAAGCCGAAATGGAGTGGCTATTTTATCTTGCGCAAAACCATATTGGTGTGGGCTTACCGTTGAAAACGATACACGGTGAGCTTGTAACTTCAACACACGAGAATGGTAAGGATTTTATTATTTCCTCATTTAAAGTTGTTGCCGGAATGCCATTTGATAAGAATAATTTAGAAAAATGGAATGAAAAAATATTCTTTAATTGGGGCAAGGTGATGGGTGATATTCATCGTCTTACAAAAGATTTTGCATTTACAAGCAATACCATTACACGCGGCTCATTTGACGGTAGATTCGCGCTTGGCGATAGTGTAAAAAGTTGCCCATCGGTGAATATAATTGTTGAAAATTTGATAAAAGAAATGATGGCACTGCCAAAAGACAAAGACTCTTACGGGTTGATTCACAATGATATGCACCCGTGGAATTTCCATGCAGACGGCGATAGTATCAATGTTTTTGACTTTGATGACAGCCTGTACAGCTGGTTTGCTTTGGATATAGGCATAGCATTGTATCATGGGTTGTGGTGGGGACGTAAGGATGATGCCGGTAATGATTTTACCGATAGCATAATCAAAAACTTTCTCAAAGGATACTTATTTGCAAATAATTTGAGTGATTTTTGGCTTGCAAAAATACCGATGTTTATGAAATTTCGGCAGATATGCAAATTCAGTTGGTTTTTTGACCCTGCAAATATAGATGAACATCAAAAGAAACGAATAGATAACATAGAAAACGATATCCTATTCACAGACTGCGAGATAAAGCCTTCGCTTTTCGAGTAAGCCCGAGGGGCGAACCGTGTTCGCCCATGAATAATCAAAGCGTTTTGGCGTGGTATCATGCCACGGGCGGCAGAATGCCGCCCCTACAAAGGAGGAGCAACACATGAGAGTTATTACAGGACAATGGCGCGGCAGTAAGTTGCACAGCCTGCCCGGCGACGCGACACGGCCGACATCTGATCGTGTGAAAGAAGCGATTTTTAATATTATTCAATTTGACGTCGAGGGACGGCGCGCGCTGGACCTGTTTGCCGGCAACGGGCAGCTGGGTATCGAGGCATTGAGCCGCGGGGCACGGGATTGTGTATTTGTTGACAACAGTCGTGCGGCGGCAGATATTTTGCGTCAAAACGTCGAAAAAGTGCATGCGCAAGAACAGTCACGCGTATTGGTCAAGGATGCATTGGCGTTCCTGCAAGGCGCGGAAGAGCCGTTTGGGTTGATTTTTATTGACCCGCCGTATCGCAGCACTTTCATCCGCAAGGCGTTGGCGTTGATTGCCGAGCGGAATTTACTGCAAGATGGCGGCCTGATTGTCTGTGAAAGCGATATCGATGACCAATGGGAAGCCCCCGCACAATGGAATGCGGTGGAGTATCGCTACGGGCGGGTGAAAGTGACGGTGTACGGGGGGCGGGCATGAAAAAGGTCAGCCGTTTACTATGTATGGTATTGATTTTCATTTCCATACCATTGACTGCAGCGGCGGCACGAATGGTTGAGGATTATGAAATGACCGTGTCGTTTGCGTTTGGTGACCGTACGGGGATATTCAGCGGAATGCTCGATGAAGATGGTCTGCCGCAAGGATTTGGGCGATTTGAATCTGTTAATCCCAGTGGCCTGGGCTGGATATATGAAGGTGAACTTGTTGACGGACAGCTTCACGGACAAGGTACAATCACTTGGGAAAATGGCGATCAAGAGGTCGGTGAGTTTTACAACAGTTTGCTACGGAGTGGATACAGGCGCGATGAAAACCTTTCACGGACGCTTTCTATCCGAGATGGCGTGCTTGTCATCGGTGTTTGGGATTGGACTGTTGTTTTTCTTCCTGTTATCATTCCAACTGTGCTCGGTGTTATTATGATTGCTGTTGGTGTTAAAACTTATAAATTGGCACAAAAAAAGAAAGCGAAGGCAGACTATTGAAATCGAACAACGGCAGGGAGCCGCTTACTGGATGTGTCCGAGCTGCAGCGCACCCAGTCCAAGCCAAGACCGTCATTTTTGCAAGTTTTGCGGTACGGAAAGACCTGTGTAGGGGAGGAATGACCTATGAAAACAGCCATCTATCCCGGCAGTTTCGACCCATTGACGTATGGGCATCTCGACATTATCGCCCGCGCGGCAAAACTGGCTGATACACTTATCGTTTCTGTCATGCGCAACATCGATAAAATGTCGCTGTTTATGCCTGACGAACGTGCGACAATGCTTCGCTGTGCTGTTGACGAGCAAGAGTTGGGGGAAAATATCGAGATTATCACTTCCGAAGGGCTTGTTGCCGACCTTGCGCGGGGGCTTGACACTTATGGTAAACCTGTTATAATAAAGGGTGTGAGGGATGCGCAAGACTTTTATATAGAACAACAAATGGCGGCATTAAATCAGGCAGAAAACATGATGTTGGAAACGCTTCTGCTGCCCGCCAATCCGCAATTGGCGCATTTGAGCAGCAGCGCGTTCAAGGAGTTTGCGCGGTATGGTGGCAACTTAGCGCATTTCGCGCCGGATTTTGTTGTTACAGCGGTAAAGAAAAGAATCACCGAATTGGTGAATTAAACATACGGAGGAAACCACAATGTCGGGAATTTCAGGCAACACGGAAAATTTATTGGACAATCTGAGCGAACTTTTGCAGAAGGCATTTTCTTTGCCGTTTGGTGCGGATAGGTGCATTGTAGACCGTGATAAGGTGCTGGGGTTGATTGACGAGGTGCGTAACGTCATGCCGCCGGAAATTGAGCAGGCTTGCCAAATTGTGCAAAGCCGCAACGACATTATCAATGATGCCAAGCGTGAGGCGGCGGCGATTAAACGGCAGGCCGAAGAGCGGGCACTGCAAATTGTCAATGAGAGTAAAATTGTGCAGGAAGCCAAGTCGAAAGCGCGTGAGATTGAGTCAAAAGCGCGGTTGCATGAGCGTGAAGTGCGTGGTGCGGCGAATGACTATGTTGAAGATACGTTGAAGAAATTGGGTGAGTTCGTGGCGCAATTGGGCGGCGGATTGAATACGATAAACGGTGAGTTGCAGAAGGTGCGTGGCGAATTTAAGAGCGCGGCAAGGGCAGTGGAGCAGAGATAGGGAAACACTTATCACGCTACACGTGCACGAAAGAGGGCTTGTGATTATCCATACCACGGGACGCAATCCCCTGCGTCCCGTGGTATGGTGTAAATTTTATCGTATGTGCAAATAGATTTGAGTAAAGGAGAAGATATATAACTTGAAAAAAACGATAAAAACCTTATGGGAAGAAAACCCGAATTCTTATGAAGATAAAAAACTGCATCAGATTCTTGGGTTTTGCGGAAATGGAAAATTAACTGACAACAGTTCTACGTCAATTGAGTTTAAGGAACTGTTAAGCAATTTGCCCACAACTAAATTGGAAACTTACATAAATGAGTGCTTGGCAGAGTCAGGTGAAAATGCGCATAAAGCTTTACAAGATCTAGTAAATGAGATTGGCGTAAGATTGGGTTTTACAGTTGAGTTTGGGCTTTATAAAGGAAAAAAGGGTAGTGTTGGAAACGATGGTTTATGGGAAAGTCAAGATAGCGCCATTATTGTTGAAACAAAAACAACGAACGTATACTCTATAAACTTAGATACAATTGCTGAATACAGAAAAAAACTTATTGCTGGTGGCAAAATTAATGAAAACGATTCATCGATATTATTGATAATTGGAAGGGATGATACCGGCGGTTTAGAGGCTCAAATAAGAGGGTCTAAACATGCATGGGATATACGACTGATAAGTGCAGAAGCATTGCTGAAATTATTAAAGATTAAAGAAGACCTAGTCGATAATGAAAACACATTTAAGCAAATTAGTCAAATACTAAAACCCCTTGAATTTACAAGGCTTGATTACCTAATTGACACCATATTCACCACAGGTGAAGATGTAAAATATAGCAATGATGAGAATAATCTGATTGTTGATGAAGATACAGAACGACGAAATAATGCTAATGAAACGAAAGCTACGCCGGTTAACTTTAATGATGCTTGTATTAAGAGAATCCAAAAACATCTTAATATCACGGTAAAAAAACAAACAAGAACATTATATGCTAATAAAGAAAGCGATATGGCTATAATTTGCGCAGTATCAAAGAATCATGGGACGACAGAAAAGCCAGAGTATTGGTTTGCGTTTCATCCACATCAAAAAGAATCACTTACTAAATATAAAAATGCTTATGTTGCATTTGGTTGTGGCGACGATTCGGCAATCTTCGTTTTTGAGTTCGAAGAATTTATATCATTTACGAATGATATGTGGGAAACAAACAATGGACATAGGATGTACTGGCATGTAAAAATACGAAAAGAGAAGGGAAAATACATTTTGCGCAGAAGAAATAAGGCGCATGTTGACATTACTGATAAAATAATGCGCGCTTAATTTTTTACTATATAACAGCATTTTAGGGTTCTGCTATAAATACAGAAATGGTTTCGTGACCACTGAGAAATAACAGTACAAGTTAAGAGCGGGCGGTAAGCCTGTTTTTTACTATCCAAGGATTAAATCAACCAGCCCCAACGGCTCAACATACACGCCGTCCTTATACACGCGCATATTGCCGCCGCTGATTTCGTCCATCAAGGCAATCTGCCCGTCAATACGCCCGAATTCCAGCTTGATGTCGTATAGGTCAAGCCCCTTCTTTGCAAGCAGCTGCTTAATCAATCGCGAAATCTCCTGTGTCAAAACGACCAATCTATCGTACTCGTCATGGCTCAATAAGCCCAACATGGCCGCGGCATCGCGTGAAATAGGTGGATCGCCGCGCTCGTCGTCTTTGAGCGTCATTTCCACAAAGGCGTCGAGTTGCTGCCCTTCGGTGCAATAGTCGCCGTACCGCCGCAAGAAACTACCCGCGGCGCGAAAGCGGCAGATAACTTCCAAGCCCTTGCCGATGACTTCAGCGGGTTTAGCGGTCAGTGTCGCAGCATCAACATCGGCGGCGATGAAATGCGTGGGATAGCCGGCGTTTTCGATGTGCGTGTAGAAGTATTCGGTCAAGCGAAGCCCCGCGCGCCCCGCGCCCTCAACGGACAACCCAATAGTGTTGGCGCCCGGGTCAAATTTGCCATCTTCGCCGGTCATGTCGTCTTTGAATTTTAACAAATACTGCCCGTTATCGAGTTTGTAAACGTCTTTGGTCTTGCCTTTGTAAACTTGTTGCATCGGAACCCCCCTATAATGTAAAATTCTGCAATGATGCATTACATTATAGCACGTGAAACCAATATGCGCAACGCCTATGTTGTAAAATCGTCGAGCAATTGCTGTAATTTCATATTGTTTTCGACAAGTATGCCGTCGACAAGCAAGTTCTGGTCATGTTGTCGCAATGTGCGAACGCGGACATCGGTGCGGTAGAATGGTGTATCAGGGCTTTCGCGTGTGAATACTGTGAGCAGACCGTTGTAGTCGCGCAGAATGTAATCAAACTCGGCAAGTTCGGCAAACGCAGGAACGTGTGGCGGCTCGTCATTGAGGACAAGTATAAGAGCACTGTCAGCGGGTGTAGTATATGCCATGCGCCGCGTGCTGCTGATGGCAATGGCCATAACGATGAGTGCAATCGTGACGCAAGTCAGTAAAACTGACCGCACACGCTCTGTATTGAGAATACGCACAACTTCACCTCCGTGGTTGATGTAGTGATATTGTGTCCATATTTTGGGAGATTATGCACTTGACATAAATGCCATCTTGCGTTACAATACGTTGTATGGGCTCTTAGCTCAGTTGGTTAGAGCGACCGGCTCATAACCGGTTGGTCCCGGGTTCAAGTCCCTGAGAGCCCACCAAATGTCCCTTAGATGAATCCCTTATGGGTTTTTCGAGGGGCATTTTTATTGGTTGCTCGCTTGCGTAGCAATAAATCTCAACTCGTGCATCATCGCCGTCAAAAATACGGATTTTATCGACAAACGCACCAATCAGCGATATACGAAACGCAGGGTCGTAGGGGTTTGCCGTGCTTGAACTTTTCAAAGAAGTGCTTTACATTGTTATACGAGAGTGTCGGACGAATGGCTTGTTCCAAAGTGAGTTGATTTTCTAAATCCTTGCGTTCGGCTTGCCGTTTTTCAATCTGTACGCTTAATACATCAACCGCTTTGCCCGATTCGATAGTCTTTATGAGATTTGTGACGGCTTCCTCATTTTCTTTGAGCAACTTTTTGAGTCGTTTGACTATATCAGTATTGCCCTCTTTGACAGACAAGTCGGATATCTTCTGTGCTATGGCGTAACGGTGTGGCGTGTGGTATCATATTTATATTATCCGTATTCGGCGATAAAAATCGAATACGGAATTTTTATCAAAAACTTTACGAAAAAGGCTTGACTCTGCCGTTGGGGAAGAGTTTATAATAGATTTATCTTTGCGATAAATTTAGAAATGAGGACAAGCATAATGAGCGACCTAATCAAAATCAAAGACGTATCGGACAAGTACGATATTACAGCGCGTACTCTGCGCTATTACGAGGACATGGGGTTGATAGAAAGTAGCCGTAGTGACGAGTACGCCTATCGCTTATATGACGAAAATGCCGTGCGAAGAATTGAGCAGATTCTAATTCTACGTAAACTCAATATCAGCATCAAAGATATACAACGAATTTTCAACACGTCCGGCTCTGATGCCGTTTTGGATGTGTTAGGCAAAAAGGTTGATGATATTGACGGCGAAGTGTCGTTATTGCACGAACTCAAATCAATAATTTTAGATTTTATCGCAGAAATCAAGCAAGTTGATTTTGGTAAAGGCGCAGATATCAAATCATTATATGACAAAGCAAATGAAATCGAAACACGGCTTGTCAATGTGGATTACGGCGGCAATCCAGCAACAGTGAACCGATTGGCAGAAATTACGGAAAAATTAAATTCCAACAAAATGCCGGAAGTACGTGTTATACAAATACCAAAATGTAAAGTGGCAACTTCGGGAGCACCTGATACTACAAACTCGAAAGTTTGGGATTTTTCAAATTGGTGGTCTGACTATGAACCGAAAAGGCGATATACTAAATATTATCCATATAACGATTTTTTGTTCGGAGAAGATGGTGGCGCCGTATGGTGGATGATGGTAGAAGATGATGCTACAAGCGAAGATTGTGGCGGATATGAAATCATCGACTTTGAAGGTGGGTTATATGCTGTTCACACTGCTATAGACGGTGACGGCGAAAGTAATAGTCTTGTAATTGAAAAAATTATGAAATGGATTGAATCAACTAATTTTGAGTTTGACGAAATACGCGGCAGACGTTATTGTATGGGACATATGATAAATCCTACAGAAGAAATAAAAAAAGGATTAGGCTATCATCAATATGAATTATTTGTGCCGATTAAATTGAAAGAGGGTGTGTAAAAATGACTGAAAAATCAAAGGCAAGGATTGACGATTTAATTGCCCTTTTGCCAGACAACGAAAAGGATTTATATCGCAATATAGCCGAATACGCGACAAAATTAGGATATTCGCCCGCGAAAGTTAAAGACAAATACGAGCCGGTTGTTTTTGCAAGGAAAATTAAAAATAACAGCTACAACAGACTATGCAAAATTAGTCCGCCTAATCCTTTGACAAGCAATGACAAAACGACTCTTGCGTTAAAGTTTTATGCCACGTCTGATTATTCGGATATATTCCATGAAGGTGTAAAAAGGGAATGTGAATCCCGAAAAACTCGTGTCGGAATCGAAAGTGGATGTAATGGAAAATGCGGAGGTTGCTATACTTATATTTATCCTAACGGGAAAAAAATTGCTTGCTGTCACGATAAATTGATTATTCTGCCGACAATTAGTGATAGCTATTTAATTGAAATTAAAAATATGATGAAAACACAAAACGATTTCTTAACAAAACATCGCACAGATGGCTCGGCAATCAATAGCGATTAAACTTTATATTAGGGATGGTTTATGGAAATGATTAGTTCTGCACCTAAAATGTCAAAATTTGAGCAATATATAACAAACTTGCCTGTAGAAGTACAAAATGAAGCAAGAAAAACAGATGAGTTTTTGATGAAGGATATGAAAAACAGCCTGAATATCAAAAGGACAGTAAACGATTTTGGCATAAGATATGTATCTGCTCTTGGATTCATTTATAAAATGCGAAGATTAAATTTTGAAGAGCTGCATGATATGGAAATACCAAAAATAAATGAAAAAAACGGTACAATCGAAACACTATCCAAGTTAGCAGAAACATCGCCGGAATTTGCAGATAAAATGTTTTCAAACCTGCCCGGCAATATTGCCGGACGTATATGTAATAATTGCACAATTCCAAGTGGCGGAAACGGGTGCAGACACGCAATAAAATATGAATACAACGATAAAATAAAAATATCATGTGGCGGGTTACAATTCCAATGGACACCATCTGACTTTCAAGATGCAAGAAAAGTAATAGAAGCTGTAAGTAAACTCTTATCAGCGGAAGTATAGTTCGCAGTATAAGCAAACTCCCGTCTTGCCCACAATCCCCGACCCATACCATGAGTAGGCACATTATGAATAGCGAAAGCAGTACAAGAAAAGCCTTGTACTGCTTTTTTCTACCCCTTGACAAAGTAATCAAGACGACGCCATGATAGGCGATGCAGATTTACGCAGAAGGAAAACAGGTTGGCATAGGGCTTATTTTGCAAATGGATTAAACGAAGCAGAATAATAGCTTAATTATCTCGACAATCACTAACTTTTAAGAAAGACCGCATGGTGTCTGCCGCTTAATCTTCTCTTTCGATTTATGCCACAAGATAAAGCTTAGTGCAACCATAGCCATAATAATCAGAAATCCTCCCAGCAACGTAAATGCCAAAGGAACGCCGGATCCGCCGAACAGAGGCAAGATCAACTGTAACCGATTGCCAACAAAGAATGTGCCATCAAAAAATGCACTATCTTCAAATTCGCCGCCGATATTAACAAATGCCGGAATTGTTGAATCCCCTTGATACGTAATTTGGAAGCCAACAGCTCCATCACTATCACGCTCCACCGACACAACGCGCCACTGACCTAACGGCAGCGTATATCCTGCAGGAGCTATAGTCTCTACTAATTGATAATAGCTATCAGGCAATAGCTGAAACTCGATCGGTGCACCAATGAGTCCGCTGCTAATAGCGCTTCCGGCATATACCCAAGTGCCGGTAGTAATCATATCCTCAGTAACGACCCCAGAATTCGGTGTTCCGTTTCCAGTATAACGGAATATTGAAAAATGCGCGCCGCCGCGCAGAACCGTATCAACCCACCCCGGTGTGTTCCATTCAGGCACATTGTATATGTCCTGCCCGGTTTTATGGAACTCAAAGGCAAATGTTCTAAGTTTCCATATCGCTTCAAACTCAGTCGAATTTTCAACTTCCCATGCTGCTACATCTGTCCATGTTAAAATATAATCTGAAAAATCGCCGTCCCAATCTTCATCCCAGTCAGGCTCAATGTCGCGGTTACGCCAACCAACGAAAATGTAGCCTTCTCGAATTAATGCAGGTGGCGGCAACATGCCCGGTACGCGCGCATCGCCGATTATTAGCTGCGCCGGTGACCAATCGGTTTGAAATATATGTTCAATAGGACCTTCATTACCGCCAACATTACCACCATCTAAAACAAAAGTTACACGCCAGTTCGATCTGTAATTAATATTGTGATTTGTAAGCAACTGTCCGTTAAAACGACTAATTGCACTCCAGTTGCTGGGAGGTGCAAATCCGCCCCCGCCGGCAAAGTTGTTGTCGAATGTAACGCTGTTTGAGATCACTTGAACTCTTTCATAGATAGTATCCGGATCCGCTACGGGATTATCCGTGTAGGTCGGATTTACGAAAATCGCACCGCCGTCACCTCCGGCGGAATTTCTTGTAAGCGAGCCGCTAGTCATAGAGAATGGGTTTAGATGATTGGCCATCCAAATGCCACCGCCATTGTTATGCGCGGTATTGTTGTCAATTATGCCTCCATCTATCGTAACTGTGGCGTTCCTCACATTTATACCGCCACCGTTATGCGCGGTGTTGTCGTAAATAGTGCCGCCTAGCACGATTAAATTGTCATTCGAATTATGCGCATGAACACCGCCACCGCTGCCGCCGGCCGTGTTGTATCTGATGGTTCCGTCTTCCATCGTGAAACTTCCCGGCGAAACAAGCATGCTCACACTGGCTGTCACGCCACCGCCATTGACGTTAGCGGTGTTATGATGTATATCACCGCCATGCATGTGGACGTTGCCGCCGCGCATATATAAACCGCCGCCATGATTTGCTGAGTTTTCATAGATGACAATGGTGTCATGTATATGCAAAGTATTGCTGAAGCTCGATCCTACAAAAATGCCACCACCGGCACCGTTTGTAGTGTTTTCGTAAAAGATAACGTTCGTATCCAACGTAATATTGCCCGCACTGCCGATTCGCATACCGCCGCCGCGGCTGTTTGCGTGGTTGTTTGCGAAGATGCTGTTTTGGATTGTAAAATTTTCGATTTGAATGTTAAGCCCGCCCCCGGCGGCATTTGTCATATTACCGCTAATGAGAGACCCATCTATCAAAGCCGTTTGTACAGCACCGGGAACACCATTGATGATATTCACGCCGCCGCCATCACCGCTGCCCAGACTCTTGTTGTTGCTGACTGTGCCATGCAGTTCCAGCGTGCCGCCGGCAAAATTCAAACCACCGCCGCCTGTGGCGCCATGAGTGGTATTTCCGATAATAGACGCATCTTCCGAAACATACAAACTATTGCCAACAGCAGTGCCTATGTGTATGCCGCCACCATCACTTTGCGCGATGTTGCCGCGAATTTCGCCATCGTGAAGTTCTACTGTGCCGTTGCCGCTCATCCTTATGCCGCCGCCGCTTGAATCCGAGGTGTTGTTTTTAATAACGCCGTCAAGCATTTCAAAGCTGCCTTGGTTGACGTTCACGCCGCCGCCCTGGTTTCTTGCATGATTATAACTGATTTCACCGTTTTGCATAACGACATCAAGATTTGTGCCACTAAAAATGCTGACGCCGCCGCCCAAGTGTGCCTCATTCTCAGTGATCATGCCGCTCTCTATTGTAAATACAGTGGGTGGATCGGCAGAGGGAGCGCTTCGAAGGTTCACAGCACCGCCTTGGCCGGCGTTCGCGTCGGTGCCAAGTGCTGTATTACCGCTAATTTCGCCGCCGCGCAGATATGCCCGGCCGCCGGTCATATTTATACCGCCACCATCACGGGCAATAACGCCTACAGTCACAGTACCCGATGTATTATCGCTGATGATGGCATCCTCATATAGAAACAATCTACTGTTCATGTTGGTCGCAAAATGGATGCCGCCGCCGGCATGGCCGGCGCTGTTGTCATGAATCTTGCCGCCGGTCATCGTGATCGCAAAACCGGAAAGCCGCATGCCGCCGCCGTTCGTCCTTGCTGTGTTGTCTTCAATCCGACCGCTACTCAGTGTGAATGGCTGCTGCCCGGCACCCACCGTCACATCAAGATTCAAACCGCCGCCTTGTTGGGCTCTATTTCCGGTGATTGCAGCATCGCCGCTCATGGCAATACTGCTGCCCGCGCCTGTTGCGTGTATGCCGCCGCCGTTGCCGGTGCCGCTCGTCCAATTTCCGCTGACTTCACCGCTGCTCATTATAAATGTAGTACTCACGAGGTGCAGTCCGCCACCATGCGCAGCACCGGTGCCAAGTGTCCTGTTCGTGCTGATTTCACCGGCACTCATCGTGAGTGTAGCGTTCGCAACGTGCAGTCCCGCGCCGGTACGATTACCGGTCGTCCTGTTATTGCTGATTATACCGCCTCGCAGATAAATTGTACCGGCAGTCGCTTGTACGCCGCCGCCATCGCTGGCGACTTCATGGTTTGTAATCAAGCTGTTATCATACATATAAAAACTGCTGGCGGCATTATGAAGCCTTACACCGCCGCCACCATCAGCCGGCTGAGCGTCTGTAAGGTTGTTCGCACTGATTGTGCCGCCGTACATTGTAAAAGTAGCCGCAGTATTAACATTGCCAATATTCACACCGCCGCCGGCTCTTGCGGCATTGCTGTTGATTATCCCGCCTTCCATCGTAAAGCTACCGCCGCCGGCAACGGCCACACCGCCACCATAGCGCCCGGTAATCGTGTTGCTGCTGATTGTACCGTTTTCCATCAAAAATTCGCCGCCATACACCCGCACGCCGCCGCCGCCAATCGTATTGACTGTGCCGAGTGCTTGATTGCCGCTGATTTCACCGCTAAGCATATATATTTCGCTGTCAGCACCCACAGCATTTATGCCACCACCGCCATTATTGGCAGAGTTGCTGGTTGAAGTATTGCCGCGAATCACACCGCCATCTATGGTGAGCGTGGCGTCATCCAATTGTACACCACCCCCGGAACTAGCGCGGTTGTTCTCAATCACACTGCCCGGGTCAAGATACAAACGCCCCCCGGCGTTCACTAGAACACCACCATGCGCGGTTCCAAGAGTCGGGTCACCACTCAAGGTGACATTCTCCAATTTCAATGTGCCGTTTACATTAAAATGCCGTTGGCTGGTCACGGTAAAGGTAAAGTTATTGCCTGCTTCGCTCCTTAATATAACATCTGCACCTGCATTGATTGGAAGTGCCGTGTGTGTCCCGTCAATGTCGTCCAATAGCGTGATTGTTGCCGATACTCCGGCAGCATTCGCTATTACTATCGCATCGCCCAGTTCAGTGCGATCGCTGGCAAACAAGTCCATTGCTGGTACGATGCCTTCGGGTTCTGCCGCTATGGTTGTTATAAAAATCTGAATAAGCGCAACACTTACAAATAAGACAAATGATAGAAATATTGCAACTTTTTTGAACACGCTGATTTTTGACATATTGCCTTCTCCTTCGTTTTTATATAAATGTTTATTATCTGAAAACATAAACAATATATTCAGGTTATCATAAATTTCTGTACTTTTCAATGGAATTTATTTGAAGTTTTCAACAATTTGTTTTTGCACTCAAATACTATATGCTGCATCATAAGATTACTTTTTATGCAACACCTTAAATGTCAATATGCAGATTTACTGTTGTAAGTTGCAATAAACAAATGCTAAATGCTTTTTTTATAGCGTGCTCTTAGTCTTATGGTTAATTTTTTCGATAATTTTTTTGCATCACGCGTCTCTTTAGACAATGATGGTATTATAACACAATCTCTCCTAAAAATCAACTCCGCCTTGTTTTTTCACCTATTTAATGCTATGATGATGACAAATCAGTTTGGAAATACTCGTAAATTTGTATTGGAGGCAATTTGTTCCACCAGTAGAGGTGTTGTTATGGCAATTTTGTTGTGTCAATGAGGAAAGGTTCGCTCTGTGACATAAAATAGGTACTTTCTACATTAACTTCGTTGCAAAGCCTACAATGACATCACCACCAAAAATGCCGAAAATCATTGAATTTTCAGCATTTTTAATGGGTTTGTTTGCTTTTATGCCCTCAGCATCTCGTTTACTCGTCTCTGCACAGCCGCAGCATCATATCCTGCTGCCGTCAATTGTTGCCGACGTTCTGTACCATTGCCCCAATTGCCGCGAATGACTTCGTGGGCGATATCATCCAATGGGCGGTGTGTTGTCGCTGGTTCCGGTACTTGTGTAGATATCGCATCGCTGCCAACTACCGTTAAGTGCCTCACATTGACTGGACTTTTAATAGCATGTGCACCCGATTGGCTCTTGTCAATGACAGCGCGGTCGCCCCATATGGCAGACACAATCCAGTTTTCGTTCCGTACCCATGCCGGAATGGTCCGGCCGTCGTAATATGTAGCACTATCAGTAAGTCGTACAACATCACCCGCCGCAATAGCGGAAGGTGTAGGTGGTATTGCAGGACGTGCTGCATGTTGTTCGCTAATACGCCGGATAATCTCATTGAATGGAAAATTTACACCCGGGCAAAATGCCCTTGTACGCGGGGTAGTTTCATTGTGACCAATGATATTTGTCCGCGTCATAGGAATTTCAAAGTCATAGATGCGTCTAACTTCGTCACGAATATGTGAAATTAAAGCGACTGCTGTGTCAACCTGCTGCGGGCTGGCATTACCATTAGCCATGTCGGCAAAGCCGATGCCAACGGTATATAAGTTTGCGTTGACTTGGCGATCGCGCACAGTAGCAATTGTCGAATGTCGATTATCCGCGTTGCCGCCGTTATTGGTCGTTCCGGCGTGCCACGCTGTGTCAATAAGCCGTACAAGCTGCGTCACTGCACCGTCACGTGCCACGACATAATGATAAGACACTTGATTGGCGGAATTCATGATTGTGTTGATCGCGCTGGTAAAGCTGCCGCCGGTTGTATGGCAAACAATAAAGTCAGGCGTGTGCCCCTGCCGTCCCACTCTGTGATTTGGGCTATTTCTTTGTGTAATAGTCATTGTCAACGTCTCCTTTTGTGAAGTAATAAGTAATGATCGAGCCCGCGAATCCCGCAAAAATGGGCGAAATATCATCGCCGCGCAATGATTGTATACATAGCACAAAAACGATGGCTAGCGTGACGAGGGTCTTTACCTTCAGTAGGTTTTCGGTGATTCTTAACGGTATATCACTGCGGGTTTTTGACTGTAATTTTGAGTATTGGCCCGCTCTTTCTGCTCTCCTCATATGAGACACCTCACTTTCGTGTTTGCGCAATCAAAAACTGTCGAATAACCACACTGGTTTCTACGACTGAGCCGTTACACCCTTGCTCTTGCAAGCCTTCAAGGCAAGCCAATACGCCGCCGAGCAGAACCGCTCTTGCATCCTTAGATGTAGCCATCTCTGCTTGATGTTTATCGAGTTCATTTTCGAGCGCTTCTAATCGACTAAGTAATTTGCGTACCGGCTTATATACGACAGAGAATCCGGCAATAAGGGTGAGGATAGCTGCAAAAATCGCCGCCATTTCAATGAGTTTATAAGTCATAACATTTCCTCCAAGTGTGTCTTAAGTTTAGTAAGAGCCGGCATTTCGCCCGCGGATGATTTTGTTAGTTCAACAATAGCACGTGTGAGGTCGTCAAGTGTGGGCGTAGCGATATATGTGCCGTCAACGAGCTGTTGTGCCATCAATGCATCGGTTACGGCAGTGCCTTCCAAATGTGCCACTTCTGCCGGAATATCATTGGCCTCTACAATATAATCTTCGCCAACCCAAATCTTAGCATTCTCCGTGAGTTCTTGTAGTTCTTCTTCAGAGTAGACTTCAACTTCGACATAATCGGGCATATTGAGTGAGTTAATACGTTGGATTAAATCCATGCCCGTATATCGACCACCCAGTGGTTTGTACTCCTTTGGGATGACGGTTAGCATGGCATTGAACTGCTCTTCACGTCCATACAAGCGGTCATGAATACGTTCAAACTCACTCATCAAGAATAAAGTGCCGTTAACAAGAATATACAATGGGAATTCATCACTGAAATGCTCAACGACACATCCACGGTTGGTAAACCAATGTTTGAATAAGTGCAGATTGCCTACTTGATGCGGCGGCCAAGCATCATTCCCTTCGCCGGCAAGTGCAATAACCTTTTGGATGTCTTCAAGTGTGCCGTGCATAAGGGCAGTCAGAGGGTCGATTTTGAAAAAATCTGTTACATCGATGAGCGCGCCATCCAAGCGAATGCGCAGCGGGTTCTTGCCTTCAAAGGAAAACTCATGTCCGGCCCGGCGGAAATACTCTTCGACCGGCACATTGCTTTCATCAGCAACCCACATATTCGGATGCTTTGTTTCGACCACACGGCTTTCATCGTAATCCCACTCCACCTTTTCATCGTTTTTTATGTGAACGACATACTTGAGAAATTCTATAAATTTCCCCTTGGGTGTTTCTGATAGTTGAAAATGTTTGCTTTTCATCATTTGTTCTCCTTTACACAGGGTGGTTATTGATTCTGGTGTTTGCAGCATTATTGCTTGTAGTGGGAGTAGGACCTAAATTATCAGTTACCAAGGAAGCGTTTAAATCTCTAAATTGACTTATTCCTGAAGAGATGTTGCCGGTTATGCTAAATCTGCTTAATTGCGGATTTCCGGTGCCGCTCCTCATAACGATGATCCGATTGCAAATATTATCCGAGATTTTAATCTGATTCACGTTGCTGACACCATAGGTTGAAACAAACTTTATATCTCCGGAGAAGCTATTGTTTGAAACATTTATAAGCGACATTGTTCGTTGACACATAATGCTGAAATTCGTACCTGTTGTAGTATTCCCTGTAATAGCGTGCCGCGTTATTGCCCCCTCGGCAATAAACAATCCGCCGCCAACAACATTGTTGCTTTGTACTCGCCAATTGTCGCCTGATGCACGAATGGCGTATGAGGTAGATGTTAATTGAAAGAAGTTGTTACCAAAAAGAACGATGTTATTGCCGGTGATTGATATTGGGCGTGTGAAGTGACATGTTCTGATTGTACTTCGAGATTGATTGACCGCGGTATGGATCGCATAACTTCTAAATCCGCCTAAGAAGCAGTCGGTAATTCTGCAAGTTTGCGTATTCACAAATACACCATGGTTATAGCGCGTTGTAAAAGTTGATGCGTCTCTTGTATTCCCATCAAACACACAGCGTTCAATGATCGTGTCGATGCCTTGGAGGCGAACCAACGCAGTGGTGTTCGCCGCACTGACAGACTTCACCCGTACATCTTGTAATTGGCTTGCCGCTTGCATATCAATAGCAGTTGCTGCACTTACATTTAATACTGTGGCATCCTTTCCCGCACCTACCAAGGTTACGTTTTCCGGAATGTTGATAAGAGTGTTGCCTACATTGTATGTCCCCTCAGATAAGTACACCTTACCACCTGCACCGGCGGCTTGTAGAGCTTGATTGATTTGCGTATGGGCATTGGTGGAACCACAACGAAAATCGAAACCGGCGTTGATAGTGTGCTGCCGCGCATCGTGGGCGGCCACTACAATGGTGCTGGGGCGGCCTGGGGCGGTTGCGTTGCCTGCTGTGTTATTCCACCGTGTACGTTCAGCGGCAGTGATATGTACGGTTGTGTTGCCGGTGTGTGCAGTGAGATTGGCTGTCGTTGCCGCTCCAATATTAGCCGCCGTAAGGTTGCGTATTGCAAGTCCTGTGGTATGACCTTGTGCGTCTACCGTAACATTGCTGTACACTTGCCCGCCGGTTAGTTCAGTGTTCCGTGCGGTATGCGCCGGGTGAGTGAAATTGTTCGCGTTGTTCGCTACACCGTCTAATTTAGCCTTGTCTGCGCTAGACATAAACCCAGCGACTGCCACTGTTGCGCTTCCGTGAGCCGCGCCGGTTGAGCCGACATGGACGGCGGGTGCAGCGCCTACATTGGCCGGTGTGTGTGCGTTAGACGATGTCAAATGCGAGGTCGGAACAGCGCCTACTTGCACCGCTGTATGTGTATGGTTGCCCAAGCTAACTGTTGACGCTGTTTCTCCTATTGGAATGCGCGCTATAGTCAATGTGCCGGCAGTGATATCAGCGGCATTGTGATCGTGACCGCCGGTAGCTGCGCCTCTTGCTGTACTTTGTGACCCGGATGATGGGCCGCGGCTTAGAGATGCTTGCCTGTCGCCGAATATCAGGCTGCTTTTGATGGGGCTAACAATATCAAGCTGTTGTTCAATGAGGCGATACTTGGCATTAATGCCCAAAATATGATTTTTAGCTCGATACGTATTACCCACTTCAAAGGGATTAAAGTTCTCGGCGTCAACTAGCGATAAATCAAGTGCGCTGATGGTGACGCTGTTGGGCAACAGAAAATGATCTGACCACGCACTGCCTTGTCTGACTAACTCAGCCGGACTTGATACATCATCAAAGATAAGTGCCTTTTCTACAACCGGCAAAGGAGCGTATGCATTTTTTTCATCTGCTATGTTATCGCTTGTATAGCGAATCAACCATCGGATGCGATCTGTTAACATGCATCTCTCTTCAGGTGGTGTTCTATCATGAGGACAACCGGGGCACCTAGGCAACCCACGTTCAAAACGACAGGCTACATTAAAGCGGGTTTTCCAAAAATTCGGTGCGGTAATGGCACCTATTCTTGCAAGTCTGTCAACCGCAGTATCGAACAAATCTTGTCTGTCAACACTTGATGGTCTCACCGGTGTTTCACTATAATTGAGCAGTGACAGCATAATCATCAACCGCCCCGCTTCATTGCTGATGAGCGTGTGATTATCTCGCCACCAACGCACATTGCTCTCCTCACTATCCATGAGCCCGGCGTCAACCAGCCGCTTAATGGCTTCATCAACGCTGGATACAGGAAGCCAATCTCGTTTATCGTTTGTTAGACTCCGCATGGTTAGACGCTGCCTCGGTGCATCGACCAGCGGTGAGCGAGGGTTATATATGTCTAAAGCATAGTTTACACGGCAGAATAAAAGCCGCAAATTTCCGTGGGTACAATCAGTTGGACAAGCCTCTGTGCATATGGTTTTCCAATAGTCCGGGTTATTAACAACGCCCGCTGTGCTTAACGAAGCAATAGCAGCATGAAACGCTTCACGGTCATGGGGAATGTTAGCAGAGTTTAAATCAACATCGTTGCGAAAATTTGACTCAGAAAAGACAATCAAAGCACGTCCGACCCAGCGAGTTCCCAGAGCACTTGACTCAGCGAAGCCACCCTCACGATGATACCTGTACAACCACCACTCAGGTGAACGTATGACCCCTTTAAGCTCCAGCCTCCTAATCGCAACTTCTACGTTGTCTAGCTCCATACCCAACGGCACAATACGAGTAATAGACTGCTCAGGCCGCTGATTGGATTGAATGCTTTGCAAATTGACGGCAAGCTCAATGGTAGTGCGCTCATCGGATTCTTGTGTGCTCGGATTCGGCAGGTAATCTAAACGACGACTGCCATTATCATCATAACGCAGCTTGACGTATCCACCCAACTCATTGACAAGATTTTTCACATTCTGCCATGAAGACTCGTGTGTGATATGGCGAAAGGTTCTTTGCATCTCAATGTCGATAGTACCAAGTTTAATCTTCTTTTTGCCGTTGGTTCTTCTGTTATGGTGTTTAAGAATTGCCTTTAAGTATGTCTCCGCCGTGGAGTTATGCAATTCCTGAACATCCTGTACGCTGTCCAATAAATACGCCAGTTCACACTCGGCGATGTATTCTTTGAGCATCAGACCGTCATTACCCATCTTTTGTGTGCAATCGATGATACGGCCGCAGAACACTTGCGCGTCTCCACGCATAACGGTTACGCGCGATCGATACGGCTCAATGCCGCCGTCAAACAGCGGATGGCTCTGTAAAATAGAGAAACGGAAATCATTGATTGCATTGAGGACAAGTGTAACTTGTCCTCGATACAATACTGCCGAATCCGAGCTCGGATCATGTAAGGGTTTGTTTTCGTCTATATATGCGTAATACATTATAACAACTCCTCTCGCCATGTAAGTGTAATATCTGCACCCGTAAATAGAAATCTGTTAGCATGCATCCAAATCTCATTTTGGCCCGGGCGCAATTTAAACAGCGTCGGACGATTGGGCGGGACTTCCTGTAGTTGATTATCATTGAGCCCAATGTTTACGTATCCTGTTGACAGTAAAGTGAGCGGTATAGGCAGTACTCCGTTGTTAAATATATGGACATTGGTAGGCGAGTCCCATAGAACTGACCATCTTAAAATTTCGGCATCGTTGCGAAGCTTGAACGGATGCAGCTCAAACGTCATCTCAACCCGCAACCGCCGATGCGCATATTCGTCGACCACCAGCACCTCGCGGCACTTGCCGCGGTAGAAAAAACCAGACTCGTAGCTGTCATGCAGCGGTTCGTCAAAATTCAACATCACCAAATTGGTAATTGCAGATTGCATATTACCTGACTCATTCTTGGCCACGCCAAATCGATAGAACGTATAAGTAATGGTCCGATTCTCATATACACGATGTCCCAGGAGATGGGACATATCAACGCAGCCTTGTTGATAAGGCACGCTGACTTTAATTTCTTTCTCCTGCGGCGTTGGTGCAACGCGCTCATGCAGAAATAGTTTGTGTTCTTTTGAGTTGAATTTGCCGAATCGAATGCCGTGAGTTATCTCCTTTTCAGCTGAAAGTCTATTTGTTACATTTGGTAAGTTATTCATAAATATTACCTCCCCCATCTTGAGTTGTACGCAATGGCTTGTCCGCCTGCGGTATCGAAGTGCGAGTATGTCGCGCCAACCAGCTCGCCGGAGTCCATTACGATTGTTTTGCCCGCCTCTACGGCGCCGATTAACCGCTCCATCATGCGGGTCTGTGTTGTGCTGTCTCCATCGGCTGTGACAAGGGCTAAGTTGCCGCTGATTTCACCGGAGTTCAATGCAACATTTAGCCCGTCTTGCACCATGCAGGCCGTTTGTGTTATAATGCTTTTGACGCGCCGTTGCATGCGTTCTATGCCGAGGCAGAAACCGCTGATAGTGTGTCGCCCGAGACTCATCATCACACGTGATGGCGAATTGATGCGCAAGGCGCGTGAGATGGTGTTGCTTACACCGTTAGCAATTCTCTGCGCAGCCGATGTTGCGGCTCGCTCTTTGTTGTTTATGCCGTTGATAAAGCCCTGCATGGTCTGAGTGCCCATGTCATCCATGACCCGCGATGGCGAGTTGATGCGGAGGCTTCCGCGCAATCGGCCTAAAATGCTGTCGCATATCCTATTAATGGCATCTCCGGCGGCGCCTTCTCGGCTCCTCAACCCGTTGATTAGCCCATTTATCGAATCCTGACCATATCGTTGGCATCGATCGCTCACATCCAATTCTTGTATTTGTGTTTCGTAAAGAGTTACAATGGCTATCATGCCGTTTTCAAAGTCTGACTCAATCTTGGCCATGGCGCTTGCTAAATCCTGTGCGCCCATATCTGCAGAAGCAAACGCGCTATTGACAGCGTCCATCTGCTCTTCTGCCGTATCGCCCATCTCTGCCATTGAGTTACAGCCGTTTTCAATGCCGTCCAGCAACGCGTTAAGTTCTCCGGCACGGCTTACATCGTTAAATGCTGCGACAACTTCCGGTGCCATTCCCATTTGTGCGGCTCTTGCTAAGTTTTCCGTATGTTTTTCAAAGTCCGCTGCTTGACCCAACCAAGTGTTAACCATAGACCCGGCAGTTTTTTCGGTTTCAAAGTCAAGGCGGCCAAACAGCCCGATTTGCGACTCAATGCTTGACAATGCCGCGTCATACGCGTCATCGTAGGCTTGCATAAGTTGATCCATAGCAACAGCGGCCTCTACGGTTGCCCCGGCTAGCTCCGGCGTCATATTGACAAGGTTTTGCATAGGGATGCCTTGACGTTCCAGCGTGTCTGTAAGTTCGTCCAACGATACCCCAAACTCATCTGCTCTATCATTAAGCATACCCATGTGCGCCGCCGCATCATCCATACAAATATTATAGCGACGCATAGCCCCAACAATCTCATCAGTCGATGTATTATGACGTTTAGCAAGGTCTTCAATCAACTCGCCGGACTGTGAAATTGCGTACCGTTCGGCATAGGCATATTGCTCATATGCATCGGCTGCATCTAACAAGCTTTGCTCCATGCTTTCGATACGTTCACGCGATTCGTCGATTTTATCGCTGTCTTTACTGTTGTTGGATGCTTCCAGTCGCTCAAGCTCCCGCTGTTCTTCTATCAATGCTTGTTGCAGAGAGCTCTGTTCGTCTAAAAGTTCGTTTCTGCGCGTTTGTATTCGTTGAAGCTCCTCTACACCTTTTGCCTCTCGTATGTGCTTCTGGATTTCATCGGTGGTATGACCGAGCAAATTGCCATACTCATCGACGGAAATATTAAGGTCGCTGTATGTACTATTAAGTGTATCAACAATTTCGCGTGTACGCTGTTTATCTGCCGCCGATTTATTTTCTATCCGGTTCAACCGCTCAAGCTCGTTTGTCAGTCTGCTTGCTGTGGTAGTTTGTTGTTGAATAGATTGACGCGCTCGGTCGTTTGCTCTGGCGTTAGCCGCGATGCTTTCGTTTAGTTCTTCGTACTGCTTTTGTAGTCGTTTAGATTCGCAATTATTGCGCCTAAAAATTGAAATAAGTCCGCCAACGATGGCTACTAAGGCTACAATAGCCGCTATAACAGCGAATATGGGGTTCATCATCAGCACTTTGTTAAAGATTTTCACAGCAACAGATGCGACTTTTAGCGCAACACTTACTATTTTAAGACCAGCAGCTTTTAGTTTGAGTGCTATTGCACTTTTTTTCGCTCCGTATCGGAGAGCTGTTTGTGACGCTAGCAATGCATTGTTCTTGGTTTTCAGCTTCGTTGCCGCAGCGTCATTAAGTGTTAAGGCGGCTGTTTCGACCTTATATGCAGCGGCACTTAGTTTTGCTTTTGCTGCTGCTATAATTTTTTGGGCATTATAGGCTGCCTTTACTGCTTTTGCGCGTGTTTCAGCATCCTTGACTTTGTTGATTGCCTTTCTTGCCTTATCTAATGCCCTATAAACGTTATTAAATTGTCCGGCTCTATGAGCCATTCTTTCCCATGAACTGGTTGTTTTATTAGCAGAACTCGTTATATCATTTAGGCGTTGACTGATATTTGCTAATTGTGATATAACATTTGTGGGTAAGTCGAGTTGTAGTGCGATATTTTGTATTTGACTCATAATAGTCTCCTTTGTATGATTTGATTTTTGAAATGGCATGTGATATAGTGATAATAATTAAGCATTATAGAAGGGCGTATCTTATGTTATATTTGTTTATAGGACTTAGCGTAATCATTATAATAATTGTGGCAATTGTTTTACATTCTGCTATTTGGGTTGCGCGAATGTCGAAAAATCCAAAATTTGCACAAAAACAAAATAAAAAGATTCATAAAGAGAATAAAAAGATTGACGAACGAATTGCAAAAAACGCTGAACGCATTGCAGAGAATAATGCAAGGGTTGCAATATGTGAAGAGCGTATTGCAAAAAATAAAGAGCAAATTGCAAAAAATAAAGAATTTATCACTAAAAGCAAAGAGATTATCAAAGAATGCGATAGAGAAGATTCAAGGTTAAAAAGTTTTGAAACTATCGATTTGCCGTTACTCATGAAACTAAAAGGACAAAAAGTTTTCACATCAGAAGAGGTATTAGAAATCTCGGCACTTGAAGCCCAAGCACAGGAACTTTCGAGCTTTGGTCATGGGGTTTTAAATCGTTACGCTGATTACACTAATGACTATTCTGATTTTGTGGAAGCGACTACTTTGCTCGTAAAGACATCAAACTCATTAATGTCACGTATAAAAAAACTTACATTAAAAAGCGCCTCCTCATTTAGCGACCAAAAAGTGGCTGAATATAGAACTGAGCGCAAAAAAGTAGAGGCTGAGTTAGATAAAATCAATGCCGAAGTAGATGAAAGGGAGTCCGAGGCTAATAATCGTGCTCAAATTAAAGACGAACTTTATCAACAAGTGTGTAAGTTTTATGCGGACGACAAAGCTATGGAGGCAAGGATTCGAGAGTGGATAGCGATAGGGAAGCAAAGACAGGGTGGTGTTTAGGCGTTATTCCAAAACCATTCAAACATGTCATGGCCATAATGCCCTTGTGTCCTTTCGATAACTTCGCGTGGAGAATATGTGCGTTTTCTCTTTGTGCCCAATAACAGGACAAACTGTTCTACGCCAAGCCGACAAGCGCCGGTGATAACACGATACATAGACAAAATTTCGTCCAATGGAATTTGCTCATCAATATCGATATGCCTGTATTGGTCGGCGCCGCGTTCATTCGAGTGCTTAAAGCGCAGGTCGTCCATTGCGGCTTTAATTGTTTTGCCGTGTGCATACAGCCCATTTTTTTCAACAACAATACAATCATCGAGAACGAGTGCCTTGTGTCGCATCCCGTGAAAGGATTGTGCTTTATATACTTTCGTGCCTGCGTTGTATACGCGATAGCCTTGGATAAAGGTCAATATTTGATCAATGCACTTGCACTGATGTGTGATTTCTCCGTCTAGTGAATTGAGTGTGATGTTTTCTAGTTCATTACACCCGTGAAAAGCCTCATTGCCAATAAACCTCAGTGTGTTCGGAAGTGTGATTTCAGATAGTTCGGTACAGTCACGAAATGCCCAAGCGCCAATGGATGCAAGTCCTTTCGCGAAAGAAATTTCAGTTAGACGTGAGCAATCGCAAAAAGCACCATCGCCAATGGTAACGAGGCTGCTTGGGAATGTTATGTCAAACAATCCGGTGCATTCGCGGAATGCTATGTTGCCAATTGATAAGATTCCTTCAGGCAATACAATATGCCTTAATTCTTTTCGCCCTCTAAATACGCCTTTGCCGATGGCCGTAACGCCGTTGGGTACAATAAACTCGCCGTCTTTAATGTCAGCATCGGTGATTGATATCAGACGATTCCATACAATTTGCATAATCCTCTCCTCTCTGCGGCGGTTTGCTCTATATCGGCTAACCGCCGTTCATCGTGTTGGCCCGCAGCACCATAGCCTTGAGCGCGTCCATCTCTTGCACCTTCTGTCGCTTCGCTGGCGAATCCTCTTCGGGATATGAGAAAAACGCATCAAAGCTTTTGAAATACGGCACGACTTTCTTGCCGCGCTGCTTAGTTGCTTTGGCTTGTACATTAAGCCATGCTTGGGCGTGTAAATCGCGCTCTTTGTCAAGTAACTGTAAGCGAACGGCTTTCATTGTGAGAAAGTACTGCCGCAACGTGAAACGACCCAGTTGTATGGGGTCGTAGATTTTACAGTACCGCATGATTTCGATTTTGAGGTCGTCAATCGTGCGGGATTTTTTGGTTACTTCCCGCTGACCTCTGCTGTCAGTTGTCCGAGTTTCTTCATTGTGAAACGAGTCGTCGGTGAGGTCTCTAATTGTGACAAAAAATCGGTCATCAGCACCTCGATATCAGCGTCTTTTTCGATATAGGCTTTGATATCCTCGGTTTTTGGCTTTGCGCCTGTCTGTGTGCCGGCAACGATAAGGTCGACGAGAATGAGCGGATTGCCCAATTCAATTTGCGCCAAGACGTAAGTTAAACCTTGACCGAGTTGAAATCCATTTTGCGAGACATGGTATTTTTTGTCCAAATAGGCAATAAAGTCAAGCCCGAAATAGAGGTTGTAATCTTTTTGTTTGATAGTGATTGTCATCATTGTAATCTCCTTATTTAGTTTGGGGGTGGGCGACCCGAAAACACCTCTGTGTTGCAAAGACAGTCGCCCAGCCCCTGTGGGTTAATTACGGCGTAGGAATAGGTGTGATACTGAGTCCACCCGCCGCCAATGTAACTTGACGAGATGTGCCCACGCCATCGATGGCGGTAGACAACGAAATCTCGACGGAATCTTCTGCACCGGCGGATTCATTCCATTCTGTGATGAAACCCTCATAACGCATTGCAGGACATTGGCCGCCCGCCGCTGCGTCTACGCCGGTTTTGTTTACATCCCAAAACTCAACCGTTGTGCCAGCCAAATAAGCTGCTTCCAGCGCGTCGCGAGCTGTATCCGTAACTGCCATCAATGTGGTTAACGAAAACTCAATGACCACTTCTGACAGCGAATTGACGTTGCCGTCTTTTGTGATGGTTGAATTAGCGTCACGACTGCTTGATTTCTCGTGGTTGGTTTGAAATGCCATGCGGAACGCATCGCCGGGGGTGCCATTTGCCGGTAGTGGTCGCATAAACAAAACGCGATCCGCACCTCTTACTACATTTGCCATTGTGTAACTCCTTTTTAAAATGAAAATTTTTCTTACCACAGCCGAATCCTCGTCATGCGAGCCACGCTTGTATAAATTATGTGCGCGAAATGCGCTGTTTTCGTGTGCGTAGACGACCGATTGACTGTGGTTTTGTCTCACCGTTGTTTAACGTCTAATGGTTCGGAAACGACGTATGTTAAACCACCGCGGATGGTTAGCTGGGGAAGAGAGATGAAAATAATTCTCTGTTGCTTAACGTTTTATAGCCAGGCAAGTGACGTGAAAACCCTCTCATATAGTTGGACACTTAGAAGCAAAAAAGGAAGCTTGACATCAAAAGTTTTTCAAATTTTGCTTTATTGCCTCTTTTGCGAGTGCAATGCTATACCTTACGGCGCGATCCGTACAGCCCTCAATCACAGCTATTTTCTCGCTGGTAAGCCCAACATCATGATGAAGTATAAATCGTCGCTTTTGCACTTCGGATAATTCATCCACCGCTTGTGCAAATAATTCAGTGTACAATGCATCTAATACAGTATCCTCTATGCTTTGCGGCTTATGTAGAGCACGGTTATAAAGTTCTTCGTCTTGTAAGTCGAGTTGCTCTAGCCGCCGCCTGCCCCAACGAGCAAAAGAGTTATCTTGTCGTTGAGAATCTTCAAGTGTCGTGTAAACCGCTTCTGATACCTCAATATTCTGCAGAATATTTTCGCCGTTTATAAAGCTGACGCAAAACCGTGTGATACCCTCAATCAATTCGGTTTTGAGAATGTAGTCATTTTTGTTGTCGAACATAGTTGTTACTCCAATCTAATTTTTTGATTAAAAAAATAGATTGAAGTTGGCGGCCCGCGTATGGGGCAATATATACGCTCTTCCATAATTGCCTTTCTGCTTTTTTGCTGGAAAGGCAAAAAAGAGCCTTACATGTAGCTAAAAAAGCTACTTGTAAGGCTCCTACCGCAGACCCCTCAACATCTATGGCGAGGGCAACCCCGAATTCACAGCCGGGTGAGTGGTGCGCTTGACTAAGTATGTATCGTTAATTTCACTATGTTACAGATATGCCAATCTGCTTTCCGCACTTGTGGCATTTGATAAAAATCTTTGCCAGATGATATTGTGGCGGTGGATGGGTATATACGGTTCCTCTCTTATTCACTGCGACATTGACAAGTTTTCCTCTTCCGCAAATAGGGCAAAATACACTTCGTTGCTTTTGTTCAACCATAAAAATAATCTCCAAATCAAAAAATGTTCGCTAACTTGTAAGTGCTTAGGGCAAAGTATACACATATTCAGTTCAAATTTAAGCTCATGAAATCGGATTTTCATAGCTTGCTTTGATACTTCAATTATATTAGCAAGTGCTGCAATCACATCCTTCACCAACTTATTCCCCGGGGTGTACTCTGGTAAATCAAAGCTCACAGTATTTCGGATGCAACAATTAAAGCGTACGTGCCGGTTTAATTGTTGTTAAAAACTAATTGCTTTTGTAATTCTTGGTGAAATCTTTTGAGATACAGGCCTCGCATCTTTTTTTCATATCGCATAGATATACTATCGTGAGGTGTTCCATGAAATTGCCGGACACTTATGTGTGCATGCATTTTGTTGAGGTTTTTTGATGAAGAAATTCGTCGAATGGCGTCATGTCATTTTCCATTTTTCGACTCCTTTCACGCATGGTATTCATATTATAGCGAACGAACGAACGTTTGTCAATAGGAAAAATACAAAATATTTGAATGATGAATATGTCATTGCTGATGATGGGCAGCGCACATTAAAAAAGTCCTCCGCAATCGCGGAGGACTTTCTTCGTTTTATACGACACCGATATCTCGCCGTCGATAACCTATAAAGCCTAGTGTTGTTAAACTCAACGCAACGGCAAGCATTACGATAACCGTTGTCCAGTTAATCGTTTCCATCGGTAATTGTGGGAGCATACCATGGGGCGAAAGGTTGCCTAACCACGTTAAGCCTTGCATATTGCCAAACATTGCGCCAAAAAAACTGACACCAAACGCAGCCCAAATAAGCCCTGTCAACTTTGGAGCAACTCCAATCAAAAATAACGCCAGTCCTAAAAATGCCCATTGTGCCGGCAAGTACGCTAAGTTGGCTTCGATCAACCCTCTCAACGGCAAGTCGGCGGGGCTGTTAAGCAGTTGTGACGCTACGACGTAGAGCGAAAACGCCGTTACCAGCTGCAACACAATACTGGCAATAAAGGAAATGACAGCATAGCCGTTTAAATAACTGGCTCGCTTGATAGGTGCTGAGAGAATCAGCTCGCTGCGATGCTCTTTTTCTTCGCCCTTGGCTTTATTGATGTATAGCAATAGAAATATCAGAGAGAAAATCGACATTTGCATGGTAATCATGCCGGCAAATAACTGCGGCATAGTAAAGCCATCAACGTGGAGCAGCAGTTGTTTATAAAACGCATTGCTTTTGATAAATCCGTCAATGTCGCCTATAATTGAGCCATAGGATGCGGCTGTTAGAGACATGGTAACAATGCCGATAATTAACAGAGGTAACAGCAATTTCAATGCAAGTCCGATATGATGTGTCAACAGCTTGCCGCCATAAGGCTTTCCGGATTTGTCAGGCAGAAGCCCTTGATCAATGTCACGCCGCAGATTTAAGCGGTAGGCAATGCCTGCAATGCCGACTGCCGTTAATAATAGAATCGGCACAGGCCACCAGTGATTTTCGATAAACGGCTGGGCACGGAGAATCAAACCCATCGGGCTAATACGTGACAGCCATTCAATGCCACCCGCGTCGCCTGCGCCGCGTAGTAGATAGGATACCGCCAGCGCGGTAAAGCTGTACCCTTTTGCGCCGCGTGAGCTAGATGACAACTGCGCAAATAGTGCCGCAATCGACGCGAATACGAGCCCAATGGCCATGAGTATTGTGCCCCAAAGCAATGCGCCATTGAGCGTGATACTTGACTCGCCGCGCCCTATCAAAAACAACGCCAATGCTACGACTAAACCCATGACGATATTGACCAACACTGCGCTAATCATGGCGGCGTGCAGATTGGAAAGTCGCCCGACAGGCAATGAGCGCACGACTTCATAACGTCCTTTTTCCTCGTCGGCACGCGTGTGACGCACAACGAATATAATGTTGGCCACGGCAACGGCAATGGCGGTAAAGAGCAACATCATAACGGTGTACATTGCGCCGATGGTGAAGTTATCCTGCCCGTAAACAGGGCCGCACATAGCGACCATGGCGGGATTTCCCATCATGCCGGCAAGCTGCGTACGGCTTGCTTCGTCAGCCATCGCCGAACCAAATGTGATGTAAATCATCGCCAACACGCTCGCCAGCATAAGCACCCAGACAGTAGACATCGTGCGTTCGCGGCGTAAAGCGAGGCGGGTGAGAGTGGGGGTGTTATGAAACATTTATATCACCTCGTCCCTGCCGTAATGCTGCATGAATAATTCTTCCAGGCTCGGTGGAGTGCTCTGTAATAATTTTATGCCAAACTGATTGACATGGTTGATAATCATACCCATTTGTGCCGTATCGACATGGAACGTCAGCGCATCACCCATTGGCGCGATATCAAAGATGCCTGGCAAATTCTCCAACCCCTCAATCGGTCGATCGGTGACCACTTTTATGGTGTAGCGGGTCAAATGACGCAACTCGTCGAGCGTGCCGACCTGCACAACTTCGCCGTCGCGGATAATGCCGATGCGATCACACAGCTTTTCGACCTCGCTCATGATATGACTGGACAGGAAAATACCCTTGCCGCGATTCTTTTGCGCCAAAACGTACTCTTGAAAAACAAGCTCCATCAAGGGATCCAGCCCGCTGGTCGGTTCGTCAAGGATGTATAAGTCAACATCAGAAGCAAAAGCGGCAATCAGCGCGACTTTTTGGCGGTTGCCTTTGGAATAGGTGCGACATTTTTTTGTGGTATCGAGATCAAAGTCTTTGACGAGTTTATCACGTAGGCCTTTGTCATAATGACCGCGCAATTTGGCAAACAAATCGATAACCTCACCGCCGGTTAGATTTGGCCAGAGGTTGACATCACCCGGGACATAGGCGATTTTCGTGTGAATCCTGACAGCGTCGCGCCAAGCGTCTTGGCCGAAAACTTTGGCTTGACCCTGTGTGGCTTTGAGGATACCCAACAACACGCGGATGGTCGTGGATTTGCCCGCGCCGTTGGGGCCGATGTAGGCGAAGACTTCACCCGATTCGACTTGCAAATTGACGTTGCGCAAGGCCTGCACCTTGCCGAAGTTTTTGGACAAGTTAGTCAGTTCAATCATGGCAGTCACCCCATATTAAGTTATTATTTGTAGTGTAGCATATTTTTGTCTTGGGGTCTAGTTGCCGATGGGCGCTTTCAGCGTCCAATTGCACTTAAAAATGTTTTGTGCGCTGTGTAAACACCCTATAAACATATCTATGCAACACTTGACAAATACCTTATAAAATTCGATAAAAGCGTGCTTTTTTGTGGGGTAGCGTTACATCATATGCGGAGTGGGAAAATCATTCGCCATTATGACATTGCTGTGTATAGAGATATATCGTCCTCTCTTTACAAAGAGGAGACGATGGAGTATAATCAACACATGGATATAATATTGACTTACCTCGCCGCGATTTCGATTATCGCTGTCATTGCCGCCGTTTACGATAAACAAGCCGCTAAGAAGCAACGCAGCCGCGTGCCGGAACGGACGCTGATGCTGATTGCGCTGTTGGGTGGCTCGGTTGCTATGTTTGTCTGCATGAAGTTGGTGCGGCATAAGACCAAGCATAAGAAATTTATGCTTGGCTTGCCATTGATGGCGGTGACGCAGGGGGCATTGGTTTGGTTAATGTGGAGCAGGATGTAGAGAGAACAATAATAGAGGCAGTCGATGATGATACATCGACTGCCTTTATCTTAGCTGTTGTGTTCGAGTTTTGTTGCGTTGTCATTTATGGGCATGCCTGTTTCTCTGCTATCGGTTACATTTTCGCCGTAAAATCCAGTGCAATCCATCCGCGGCCGTTCAACAGCCGACCCCAACGCCTTGCGCCCTGGCCGTCGGATTCGGCAACAACGGTGACTTGCGTGTTGCGGGGTAAAGCGCCGACGCGGGCGTAGTTTGTGCCTGCGCCACGGCGGATGTTAAGGCCTCGGGCTGCCGTCACGTGCACGCGGTAAGGTGTGAATGTTGGCGGTGCAGGCGCGGGTGGTGGCTGTATTGCGCCGCGTACGCGGGCGAGGAATGTGTGCCAATCATACGGACGCCCGCTGCGGAGCATTTGCGGGCAGCTCTTGCCGTTCCAATGATGGTGTTGTACGATATTTGTTGTTTGAATGTTGTACCGCCGGCACAACAACGCTGTTAACTCAGTCGCGCGATTGTTGGCGGCGAGTAGGTCGCCATCGGCATTTTGGCAGATTTCGATGCCGATGGATTGCCGGTTGCCGGGGCCCGCGCCATCGCCGGCATGAAAAGCGTCTTCGTTGTCGGGCAAGTGTTGAAAAATCTCACGTTCATCGACAGTGTAATGCCAGCTTATTGGTGCGTTGGTCGCTGTCGTGCTGCGAATGAATGTATTGTGTGCCCGTGCGTTAGCGCCGCGGTCGCTGTTGCCGGTGTTATGGATGGTGATAAAGCGCATGGGGCTCACCCGGCCGGGGCGGTTTCTGCGGCCCACAGGGATAAAATCTTGTACAATGTTCATTTGTCTTCCTCCTTGCATTCGGGCAAGCCGGCCAACGCCGTTAAAACTGACAAAATGCCCGATAACGCGACGGCTGAAACAACGATTTGCCAATTGACTTCGCTCAATACGGCTTTGGTACTGATGATTGCAGCCGCTGTCTGTGCCATGGTACGGACAGCGCGGATGCTTGCGGCGCGGAGCCAGATTTTAATGGCTTGCATGGGTTGACCTCCCTTTATTTTTATTTCAACATATGAAACAGCCGCCCCGTTTACGCGCGGAGCGGCTGTTTGGGCGGAATCGGCTGCCTCTCCGATTCCATGTTATGTTGTTATACGACAAGTTGTGACAAGATGAGTTAGCGTACTGTGAAGGTTTCCAGCATGGTGACAACGTCGTCCATAAAGTCGGTGTCGTCCATGCGTGTGTAGGTGACGGTGAAAATCATGTCGTTGGCAAGAATAAAAAATTGATAGGTCATCTCTACGCCTGGAAAATCAGATTGGTACATAATAAAGGCGGCTTCTTTGCCGTTGATTTCCAAGTCGTCTTCGCGCTCCATCAGTTCAAAGCCGCTGAAAAGGTTTTCGAGCATGGGGATTGTAGCGTCAAGCATATCATCAAGATCGAAGCCCTGCGAGTTTTCGGGAATGACGTTGATGTTAGACGCGCTGTGGGGTGCTGCAAGCGCCGCGATTCCGGGCAGCAAATCTGAAATTTCCCAACCATCGGCGATTTCCATTGTAAAACGTTCGCCTGTCAGCAAACCCTCTTCATCGATTGGCTCAGTTATAGTTGGTTCTGTTGTTTCGCCATTAGGCTCGGCAGATATTATGGTCTCGGTGGGTGCTGTTGTTTCGCCATTTGGTTCGGTTGTCGTGCCGTTATTGTCGCAAGCTGTCAACAGCAGAACGAACAACGCGCACAGGATTGCGGGAATTAAGATTTTCTTCATTGAATTTTTCCTCCTAGATTGGCGGCCCTTTATCAGCCGCAGAAAAAATAGTATACATCACTGTTGGCGGATTGTCAAGGCGAGTAGCGGCATAACGTTGTCACATGCGCCCATGCAATGTCATCAAATGCCGCGAGCGATCCATGCGCCTGTGACTGATCGAGCCTGTGCCGGTTGGTGGCTGTGTAGGCAACACAGGTCATGCCGGCCGACAATGCTGCTTTGATGCCGTTGGTGGAGTCCTCGATGACCAGACACTCGGACGGGACAGCATCCAATTGCTCAGCGGCTTTAAGAAAAATATCAGGGAATGGCTTGCCTTGGGTTACGTCGTCACCGGTGACGACGGCTGACAGATATGGCGCCAGCCCGAGCCGTTCAATGACAAAGTTGACCATCTCACGGGTCGAGGATGAAGCGATGGCCATCTTGATGCCTTGTGTTTGGGCGCGTTGCATCCATGCTTTGACGCCGGGTTGGAGCTGTACATCGCCATGGCGTAAGGCATCCATTAACGATTTGACGTAGATGGATGACAGTTCATCCTGCGTATGCGGCAAGTGTGGGTACCACTCGCGCATGAGTCGACCGAAAATGTGGTAGGATACGCCGGTGAGCGCTGCAATTTCCTTTTGCCCAAATGGTAGCCCGAGGTCGGCGAAAAGCGCGGCATCGGCGTCGTTATACAACGGCTCACTGTCGATAAGCACGCCGTCCATATCCCAGAGGATGACTTTGAAATGCATATTAAAATATCCTTTCTGATGTTGCATTTTTGCGTTATATATGCTATACTGTCGAAAATATGACACAGAGGAGATGCCGTCATGACAAACGAAAATGCCATTCGAGAATACTTGCCCATGACAGAGACGATGTATTATATCCTGCTGTCACTGCATGAGCCGCGCCATGGTTACGGCATATTTCTTGACGTCAAAGCTTTGACCGGCGGGCGCCTGTCGCTTGCTGCAGGCACAATCTACAACAGCTTGTCGCGTTTAGAACGTGACGGATTGATTGTTGTGTGCGAAGAGACCGAGCGACGGAAAGTATATGCCATTCAGCCATCGGGCAGGGCGGTGTTGCAAGCCGAAGTGGCGCGCTTAGTAGAGCTTACGACAAACGGAAAGACATTGATAGGGTAGTTGAGCCAAACATGCCGTTAGCGGGGCAGGTGAGGTAAAGATTGTTGCCGTCAAAGCGCAAAACCAGCCTATCAAAATGCGGGAAGTTGCGATGTTGCCATTCAATCGTCAGCATGTCACCATCCCAATGGAAGCACGCTGAGACATTGCCGCCGGAGGCTACGTCGCTACCCGATGTCCAGTACACTGTGCCGAACGGCAGTGGTTTGTGTGGCGTTGTTAGCCAGTGTTCGCGGCCGGAGGTTATCGTATATGCGCTGTCATTCATTTGCATGGTCAATATGCAAGTGCCATTGGTGAACTGTAAACGGATTTGCCCGTCTTCGCCTGAGAATACTTTGTTGTTAATGTTTGTCTCAATATCGGGTGCTGCCAACGCAGGTAAGATGTGTGTGTAGACGTGTTCGAGTGTGGCTTGCATATCAACAACGAAACCCGACAGCGCCAATACGGCGTCATGTTCGGGGAAGACAATGCAGTATTGCCCTAATGCGCCGTCACCGCGAAATGTGCCGTGCTGTCCGCGCCAAAACTGATAGCCGTAGCCTTGAGACCAGTCGGGGCGTGGATCGAAGATGCCGCTGTCCGAATGGGCGGTGGTTGCTTGTTTTATCCAGTCTTCTGACACAAGGCGTTTGCCGTTATATACGCCGGCATTGAGGTAGAGTAAACCGAGCTTTGACAGGTCTTCCAACCGTAGCATCAAACCCCAGCCGCCTAAACTTGCGCCCGAGGCGTCGGTTTGCCACGTGATGTCGGAAAATTCGAGCGGCGCAAAGAGCTTCTCTTGCAAGAAGTTTTCTAATGTACGTCCTGTCACTTTCTGTAAAATGAGTGACAACATATGGCTTGCCGTTGAGTTATACACAAAGTGCGTGCCGGGCTGTGATTGCAATGGCGCGTCAAAGAAGGCCTGGGCCCAGTCGTCACTTGTGCCGTTATGGCGCGGCCACTCCGGCTCAATGTGATGTCCTGTGTTCATCGTTAGCAAGTGGTGAATGGTGAGCTGTTTGACGTAGGGACAATCGGGGCGCCCGTCGCCTGCAAGAATCCTTGATTGCGGAAAGTAATCAACAACGACGTCATCAACCGAAAGTAAACCGTCATCAACACAAATACCGATAGCTGTTGCCGTGAATGACTTGGTGATAGAGTAGACATATACCTTGTCATCAGCTTGGTATGGCTGCCAGGCTGTAGAACGCAAGATTTTGCCGTGTTGCAGCAACGTGTAACCGCGAATGCAGTCCTGCGGATTAGACGTGACGGCGCGTTCAAAGGCATCGAGATGGTTGGTCATGGGGTATCCTCCTGATGGTTTTCGAGGGGTGAGATGGCAAGGTGCCTGTGGATGATAGAGTATCGTCACTACAATATATCAGATTGCCTTGTGCTTGTCAAAATGAGAAAAGCACTCACCGTTTTTTTACCGTGGGTGCTTTTCTTATTCACGCGCGCTATGACTCGGCGTTATGCGAGCCTTTTCTCTTTTGGACCGCTTCATGCAGCAAATATTCAATTTGCCCGTTGAGTGAGCGGAAATCGTCTTCCGCCCACGCGACAAGTTCTTTCCACAGCGTGGCAGACAGGCGCAAAGGGATTTGTTTTTTAGCGTTTTGGTCCGCCATGTTTAGTATATTGAGCCGCTGTTGACGATGGGCTGTGCCTCTTTTGTGCCGCACAGCACAACCAGTAGATTGCTGACCATAGCCGCCTTACGCTCCTCATCCAGATGCACCAGCTCGGTCTCTGACAACTTTTTCAAGGCCATTTCGACGATGCTGACCGACGCATCGACAATCATTTGTTTGGCGTCAATGACGGCGGTTGCCTGTTGCCGCTGCAACATAACAGGCGCGATTTCAGGCGCATAAGACAGATGCGTGATGCGCGCTTCGATGATTTCGAGGCCGGCTAGCCCAACTTTTTCTTGGATTTCAGCTTGTAACTTTTGCGCAATTTCTTGGCACGAACCGCGCAGAGATTGCTCGCTTTCGTTGCCCTGCGCGTCATAAGGATAGCGTTGCGTGATGTCGCGCAATGCTGAATTGCATTGTACGGCCAAATATTCTTTATAGTTATCGACGTTGAAAACAGCCTTAGCAGTGTTGATAACGCGCCAGTTCAGCACAATGCCGATAGTAACAGGCGTGCCAAGCGCGTCATTGATTTTTTGCGTGTCATTGGAAAAAGTCAGCACTTTGAGTGAGATTTTGTTGTTGGGCATAAGCGACTGCAAGCTGTTGATGCTTTTTTGTACGGTATCAACGGGCGTTTGCTCCAATGTTTGGATATTTGTGCCGCGCGCGGGGTTGATGGTGGTGACAAAGGGATTGACAAAGAAGAAGCCGCCAGACTTAATTGAGCCGATGTATTTGCCGAACAGTACGAGCACGAGCGCCTCGTTGGGCTTCAAGACTTTGAGGCCGGCATAGAGTGTGGGGCCGATGAGAAGAAGGTACAACCCGGCGACAACAAATGCCGTGACAGCCAGCCAGACAGGCATGTTACCGTTGTACAGCAATACGGCGCATACGCCGATTATGGCGCCCATCACCAGCATAGCCAGTGTGTTGAGCAGCAGGACCGCCATGCCGCTCTTGGGGGTAAGGACAATTTCCTCTTGATGGATGTTATGATTTGTCATGTGAACTCCTCCTTGATATTGTTTTGATATCATGAATATATCACAGAAATTTTTGGTTGTCAAGCGTTTTTTTGCGTGGTATAATAAAAATAATAGAAAATGGCGCGTCGAAGTCGCTGCGCCCTAAAACGCGGGAGGTATTTTCATGCAATATCGTACATTCGGCAAGACAGGATTGCAGGTTTCGGCACTCGGCTTTGGCGCAATGCGGTTTACTGATGGGCTTGACGGAAAGGTTGACCAAAAACTGGTTGATCAACTGGTCGGCACGGCCGTTGAGCGCGGGGTCAATTATTTCGATACATCGCAAAATTATCTCAACGGGCAGTCCGAGCCGGTGCTGGGAAGCGCCTTAAAAGGCTTGCGTGACAAGGTGTATATTGCTACAAAGGTCGGCTCATGGCATGACCAAGGCGGCGGACTGGCCGACCTTGACAAGCACCTTGAAGGACAGCTTAGAGATTTGCAAACCGATTACATTGATTGCTATTTGTTGCACACGCTGAATGATAACCATTGGCCAAAGTTTCAAAAGTTAGACGTCTGCAGTTGGTTGCAACGAAAGCAGCGTGAGGGTAAGATTCGATTTTTAGGATATAGCTTTCATGGCGCAGAGAGTTATTTTTCCGCGATTTTGAACGATTTTGACTGGGATTTTACCATGATTCAGTACAACTATGTTGATGTCAAGTTTCAAGCCGGCGAAGCGGGATTGCTGGCCTCGCACGCCAAGGGGTGCGGCACAGCAATCATGGAACCTATGCGCGGCGGGACGTTGACCGATAAATTGCCGCCCGCGATGATGGCGTTGCTCAAAGAGGCCAACCCCGTGCTGTCGCCTGCGGCGTGGGCATTTCGTTTCTTATATGATCGTGAGGAAGTCAACATTGCCATCAGCGGCATGAACTGCATGGCGCATTTAGAAGAAAATTTGGCATTGGCGGATGTATCGGCCATTGGCTGTTTGTCAGACAGTGAGCGTGCGACGCTGCATAAAGCTGGCCAAATGTTTCACCAATTACTGCGTGCGCCGTGCACCAATTGTGGTTATTGCACGCCTGTATGTCCGCAGGGTATCGACATCCCAACGTATTTGCTTAGGTATAATGAACATGCACTGTTTGACGTTAAGTGGCACAAGAATGCTTACTTGGAAAGCGTGAAGAAAAGTAAACCATGCATTTATTGTGGTAAGTGCAATGCTGAATGTCCGCAAGGGATTGATATTCCGAAGATGTTGGGGGAAGTGGAAAAGCATTTTAAGGGCTAGTTTGCTGTCAACCATTGTGCGCCTTCTTCTGCCCAAAACAGCGTGGTGTAAAACGCGGTAATCGCTTATTATTAACGATTACCGCGCTCTTTTTTTCTAACATTACCAACGTAAATTTGGATCGTAAGTATAGTCTTGGGACATCTGCGTAGTTCTTTTTGAGTTTGGTACAGGTTGATATATTAGCTTCGCAACCTTGTTTTTGCAATTCACACGTTGCATTGATCATCGGAATATCGTCACGTATGATGTTTGATACTCCGAATTTTTATTATCCCTATCAAGGAACATTACTCTAAAATACCGAACCGCGTATCTAGGCAGGTTAAAATCTACTTATCTTCATTGTCCTTGCAGAAACACGCCTTGTGCCGCCGCGTCATTTTCCAACGCGGCGCGAAGGGCATAGACGTTGGCGTGAAGTCTGAGAAAGCAGCAGTATGGTGTGCACTCATGTTACCCTAACCCCACATATCCCGCCAGTTCAATCAATCGCTGCCCTTGCGGCGACACAAGCCAGTCAAGCACTTTCTGCGTGTTTGGATTCTCCAGCCCGCGCGTTGTTGTGATGGCGTAAACGTTACCGGTGAGCGGATAGCTGCTGTCGGCGATGTTTTCGGGCGTGGGTTCAATGCCGTCGATGGCAAGCAGCCGCAGGCCCTCTTGCGGGTTCATGACCGTGGCGTAGAAGCGGAAGGAATAGCCCAATGCACGCTCGTGGTTGGTGTATTCTGCCACACTACGCAACATCATACCCATGCCCATCGCTCTTAAATGGCTTTCCGGCTCAATCATCGTCAAGCCCGCCATCACGACTTCTTCCATAGCTGTTTGGCTGCCCGAGTTTGACTCACGCTGGTAAGCGGCAATTTGTCGATTATGCCCGCCGACGTCGCGCCAGTTGGTAATATCACCACTATAAATCTGCCGGATTTGTTCAATTGTCAGGCATTCAACGAGATTATTTTCATGGACGAAGAACACAAAGGCTTCTCGCGCAATCGGCGTTTTGATAAACTCTACGCCGTGCCTGCGCGCAAATTCAACTTGTTCTTGTGATGGTTGAAGAGTAAAGATGATGTCAGTGTGCCCATGCGTTAAATTTTCAAATGCGCCGCGTGTGGTAGACATTTGGATATAATCGCCGCCTCGGACTGGTATATCGTCTAAACTATAAAAAAGATAAATCGTTTCAGCAATCGCTGAATAAACGGGCAGAAGTGCTGTTGAGCCGTCGAGGCGCGGCCAGTCTTCCGTGATGACCATGTCAGGCTCAAAGTCGGCGGTGATTGTGCGTGTATTATGCCCGAACGGGTGGAATTGTCTCCAAAAATAATGCGTTTCTCTGTAATTTTGCATATCATCCCACATATAGGGCCGCCGTGATAATTCACTCACCCACACCGTGTGATGAATGCCGAGTGCCGTAACAAGCAACACAACCGCCACGCACATTGCAATCACTTTGCGGCGCAAGCTGGGTGCCTTTTTTCGTCCGATCATCCAAGCAATCAGCACGACCGCGCCGATAATTGCCGCCGTCAAAACGAACACTAAAAATCCGTAACCAAGCATATCAAAAGCGTCAAAAAGGTCGAAATTCATAGCAGCCTCCTACACCGCATCCGCAACCAACCGCCCAACTTCCTCCGTGCCCACCAGCGTCTGCGTGGCCGTCGGCCGCAAATCCCCGGTGCGATAGCCTGCCTGCAATACAGACTGCACCGCGCGTTCGATGACATTGGCTTCGTCTTGCAAGTCAAACGTATAACGCAGCATCATAGCTACGGATAATATCGTTGCCATGGGGTTGGCTTTGTCCTGTCCCGCAATGTCGGGCGCAGAGCCGTGTACCGGCTCGTACATACCAAAATTATCGCCGCGCAAACTCGCCGACGGCAGCATACCAATCGAGCCGGTAATCATGCTCGCCTCGTCGGACAAAATATCGCCGAAGATATTGCTGGTTACAATTACGTCAAACTGCTGCGGGGCAACCACCATTTGCATGGCGGCATTGTCGATGTACAAGTGGCTGAGCTCAACTTCGGGATACTCTTGCGCGACCTGTTCAACGACTTTGCGCCACAGCCGTGAGCTTTCAAGCACGTTGGCCTTGTCTACGCTGGTAAGTTTTTTGCCGCGTTTCATCGCCATATCAAACGCCACGCGTGCAATGCGCTCAACCTCGCCGACGGCATATTGCTCCACGTCATACGCCGCTTGCCCCAACGGTGTTTCTTTGTAGCCGCGTTCGCCGAAATAAATGCCGCCCGTCAGTTCGCGTACAATAACGATGTCCAAGCCGCCGCGCACAATTTCGGGCTTAAGCGGACAAGCGTCTGCGAGTTCGTCAAACAGTATCGCGGGGCGGATGTTAGCAAACAGCCCAAGTTCTTTGCGCAAGCCAAGCAATGCGCGTTCGGGGCGTTGGTCGCCGGGCAATGTGTCCCACTTCCAGCCGCCGATGGCGCCGAGTAGTACAGCGTCGGCGTTACAGCAAGTTTCCAGCGTTGCGTCGGGCAACGCCGTGCCGTGCGCGTCAATCGCGCACCCGCCTGCAAGCGCGTGGGTGTATGTAAACGTGTGGTCAAACTTTTTGCCGACTGCGTCAAGCACGCGCAGAGCCTGCGTTGTGATTTCGGGACCAATGCCGTCACCGGGGATGATAGCTAGATTGATGTTCATGGTGGGTTCCTCCTGCAAATATCGTGCCACGGGCACGGGAAAATCACCCGTCCTGCGGGACACCCTCTTTAACAAAGAGGGCAAGGTATGCCGCTTGCGTAGCAACTCCGCAGAGGCGGGTGATTTTCCCCGTTGGCCCCTTACATCTTCGCCTTAATCGCCGCAAGCAGTCCGCCGGCTTTAATAATCTCTTGAATAAACGGCGGAAACGGTACAGATTGATACGTTTCGCCTTTGGTAACATTGGTAATCACGCCGGTATCGAAATCAACTTCAACTTCGTTGCCGGCATCAATGCCGACGCTTGCCGCCGGGCATTCGAGAATCGGCAGCCCGATATTGATGGCGTTGCGGTAAAAAATACGCGCATAGCTTGCGGCGATAATGCACGACAATCCGCTTTCTTTCAGCACAATCGGCGCGTGTTCGCGTGACGAACCGCAACCAAAATTTTGCCCGCCGACCATAATATCGCCTTGCTTGACCTTGGACGCAAAACTCGCGTCAATGTCTTCCATAGCGTATTTCGCCAGCTCTTTCATATCGGAAATTTGCAAATATCGCGCGGGGATAATCACGTCGGTATCGACATTGTCGCCGTATTTATGGGTTGTTCCTTTGACTGTCATGTGGGTGCTCCTTTGTTAAGTTTTTGTTGATAATGCTTATTTGGTACGTTTCACCCAAAGTGTCTTAAAAGCTTGAAAATTATCGGAGCTACCTAACAATGCGATAATCTTGTCTGCACATTCATCCGTAGTGCTTGCGTGGGTGTCAACTTTAATATCATAAGTATTGCATAAAGGATGCAGCTCTGACAGTTGGCTTATTGCAAGACCAAGTTCTCTGTCGCCACGCTCTTTTTCCCTTCTTGCAAGCTCTTCTGAAGGACAAGTTACATGAACAAAAAGCGCGGGAGCGTCATGAAACAACGCAATCATTTTATCCAGCCAAATGTCATCATCCATTACTGTGTCTATAATCACGCCCATCCCTAAATTGGAATACATTATTGCAGAGTGATACATCGCATAGATTGAATCAATCCACGCCCACTCATACTCATCTTCGTCAAACATATATTTTGCAGGAGTCATTTCCCTAAAAATATCTTCCGAGAACCAGTAATATGGTTTATTCAATTTCTCCTGCAAGGTCTTCGACAAGGATGTTTTCCCTGCGCTTGACACTCCATTTAGAATAATGATTTTCCCTTTGCTCATATTGCTCCTCCTGCACAAAATATAAACTTCTACACCCCCCGCGGGTCGCTGATTTTGCCTGTTAGGGCGCTTGCGGCCGCAACGCTCGCACTCGCCAGATACACTTCACTCTCTACGTGCCCCATGCGCCCGACAAAGTTTCGATTTGTTGTTGCCACGCAGCGTTCACCCGCCGCCATGACACCCATGTGACCGCCCAAACACGGCCCGCATGTCGGTGTCGACACCACGCAACCCGCCTCGATAAAAGTGCGGATGTAGCCTTTTTCCATCGCGTCAAGGTAAATTTGCTGCGTACCGGGGATAACAATGCAGCGCACACCTTTTGCCACTTGCTTGCCCGCCATAATTTCGGCGGCGATTCGCATATCTGACAACCAGCCGTTTGTGCAAGAACCAATCACCACTTGATCAATCGCCACATCGCCGACGTCGACGATCGCGCGCGTGTTTTCAGGCAAATGCGGGAACGCAACCGTGGGTTCAAGCGTTGACAAATCAATATCAATCGTGCGCACGTACGGCGCATCGGGGTCGGGCGTGTAAATGGTGTAATCGCGCTTAACGCGCCCGTTCATGTACGCAACTGCTACGTCATCAACAGGGAAAATGCCGTTCTTTGCGCCGGCCTCGATTGCCATATTGGCAATGCACAAACGGTCGTCCATGGTCAAACTCGCCACACCGTCGCCTGTGTATTCCAAACTTTGGTACAGCGCGCCGTCAACGCCGATTAAGCCAATCAAGTGCAAAATAACGTCCTTGCCGCTAACATGCGGGCGCAATTTGCCCGTTAAGCGCACTTGAATACCGTCGGGTACTTTGAACCATGCTTCGCCTGTCGCCATACCGGCGGCTAAGTCGGTCGAGCCGACACCGGTGGAAAAGGCACCCAACGCGCCGTATGTACAGGTGTGTGAGTCGGCCCCGATGATACATTCGCCGGCCGCAACAATGCCTTGTTCGGGCAGCAGGCAATGTTCGATACCCATTGCGCCTACGTCGTAGAAGTGCTCAACATTGTGTGCGCCGGCAAATTCGCGGCAAGTTTTGCAATTTTCGGCAGACTTAATGTCCTTGTTGGGCGTAAAGTGGTCCATTACCAGCGCGACTTTGGTTGGGTCAAAGACCTCGGTAAAGCCGGCGGCTTTGAATTCGCGGATAGCAACGGGTGCGGTGATGTCGTTGCCCAGCACCAAATCGAGTTTGGCGTTGATGAGTTGCCCGCCGTGTACTTCATCAAGTCCGGCGTGAGCGGCGAGAATTTTTTGTGTCATAGTCATTGGCATGGTGGTCGCTCCTTTCAGCTGCAAAATAAAAAGTAAGAAATTTTATGTATGGGCGATTGTCAATGGGCTGATTTCAACTATTCCCCAACTCCAACCGATTCACCGCTGACAGCAACGCGCGCAATGTCGCTTCGGTCACGTCGCTGTCTGCACCTACGCCCCAAACGTCGCGGCCTTTGCAGTCGCAAAGTTTGACGTAAGACACCGCTTGCGCGTCCGAGCCGCTGCCCAGTGCGTGCTGGCTGTAATCCTTAAAACTAAACGTGCGGTGCGGCAGTGCGTTAAGCAGCGCATGAGTCAGCGCGTCAATCTGCCCGTTGCCGTTGCCGACGGCTTGGCAAGTCGCGCCGTGAATCTCGGCGGTAATCTCGGCAATCGTTTGCCCTGCGTCGTCTTTGCGCCACTCGTCTTTGGTCACACGCACGGGACTGTTCACATTCACATACTCACGCAAAAATGCTTCGTGAATCTCGGCGGGCGACAACTCTTTGTGCGCTTTATCGGAAATATTTTTAATAAAATATCCCACCTCGGCACGCAACTCCGCCGGAATCTGGTAACCGTAATAATGCCCCAGCACATATGCAATGCCGCCTTTGCCCGATTGGCTGTTGATGCGGATTACATCGCTTTCGTACTCGCGGCTAACGTCGCGCGGATCTAGCGGCAGGTACGGCACATTCCATTCGGCGTTGTCGTCTTGGCGGAACTGCATACCCTTGGCAATCGCGTCCTGATGCGAACCCGAAAACGCCGCGAAAACCAATTTGCCGGCATACGGGTGACGGTCGTTGACGATTAAATTGGTGGCTTGCTCGTATTTGCGCACAATATTCGGCATATCGCTTAGGTCAAGTTGCGGGTCAACGCCGTGGGTGTAGAGATTCAGCGCCATGGTAATGATGTCAACATTGCCCGTGCGCTCACCGTTGCCAAACAACGTGCCCTCAACGCGGTCTGCGCCCGCCAACACGCCCATTTCGGCGGCGGCAACAGCTGTGCCGCGGTCGTTGTGCGGATGGAGCGACACGATTACATTTTCGCGATAACGCAGGTTTTGGCTCATGTACGCAATCTGCCGTGCGTAAACGTGCGGCATGGCGTTTTCAACAGTTGCAGGTAAGTTAATAATCACAGGGCGTTGCTTGCTTGGCAACCAAACGTCAATCACGGCGTTGCAAATATCCAGCGCAAACTGCGGCTCAGTGCCGGTAAAGCTTTCCGGCGAATACTCAAAGCTAAATTGTGTTTCGGGCATTTTTGCCGCGTATTCGTTAAACAATTTCGCGCCGTCAACGGCGATTTGCACAATTTCGTCCTTGCTTTTCTTAAAAACCTGCTCGCGTTGCGCAATTGACGTTGAATTATACAGATGTACAATCACGCGCTTAACGCCGCGAATTGCCTCAAAGGTTTTTTCGATGATATGCTGCCGTGACTGCGTAAGGACTTGGATTGTCACATCGTCGGGGATTAAATCTTGGTCAATCAGCGTACGCAGAAAGGCGTATTCGGTCTCCGATGCGGCGGGGAATCCGACCTCAATTTGCTTGAATCCGACACCGAGCAGGAATTTGTAGTATTCAATCTTTTCGTCCAAACTCATGGGCGTAATCAGCGACTGGTTGCCGTCGCGCAGGTCGACGCTGCACCAAATGGGCGCGGCATTAAGTCGGTCTTGTTTTGTCCAGTCGAGATATTCGCCGGGCGGCAAGTGGTATTGCGGCTTGTATTTCATGTGGGTATCCTCCTGGTTGTGGGATTTGGTGCGTGGGGGCACAAAAAAAGTCCTCGCCTCTATGCTCAAGAGACGAAGACATAAAAGCTCCGCGGTACCACTCTTGTTGACGTCTAAACAACGTGTAAAACACGCTATTGCAACGCCCACTCAAAATGTTTGCACTCAGGGGTGAGATACGTAACCACGCCATACGGTCTTGCAGCAACCGACCGCTCTCTGAAACGAAATGTCTTCGTCATGGCGCAACGGTTCGCTTATTCCCGTCACAGTGCAGAATTATTTAGTTGCTTGATAGTATAGCACGAGGACTTGATACTGTCAACCCCCCCATACGATACGATATAATAAAAAGCGCATTACTTAAATACCAAAGTCTGCAAAAAATTTCGCTTGCGAGCGCAGCAGGGGCTTGACAGGCATGACTTGAGTGTGTTATACTACAAACAATCTCAAAAGTAGAGAGGGCATCGTTATGGAGCGTAGCAACGCATTTAATTTTGGTTACTATTACTTTTTTACGAAGTAATGGTAATTTGTGTTGCGTGAACCAAGGCGGATAATCGCGAGCAGCCACACAGATTACACATCTGGGTGGCGATTTTTTTATTCCAGAGCTGCCGAGTAGGTGGCCGACGAAATTGGAGCGCCTGGAAATTTTTGCGTAGTTGGCATAGCCAACGGAGTCGGAAGTTGGAGGACCGAAATTTTGTCGATAAACCGCTATACACGAGGCGTGATAAATACAACAAAGGAGCATTTTATGGTAGTCGTACTTAAACCCGAGGCGTCATCGGCAAAAATTGAACATCTCAAACGCTGGTTGGAAGCCAAACAGCTTATTGTGCGCGAATTTCAAGGGCAGGAGCAATGTGTATTGGGACTTATCGGCGATACTGCGCTGGTTGACATGGACATGCTGCGCAGTCTCGACATTGTCGACTCGGTTGCCGAAATGCGTGAGCCGTTCAAGGCGGCAAGTCGTGCGATGCATCCTGGTGACTCTGTTCTTTCGACAATGGGCGGCGTAAAAATCGGTGGCGGACATTTTGCGCTGATTGCCGGGCCGTGCTCGGTTGAATCGCGCGAACAGGTCACCGAAGTTGCCGAACGTGTTAAAAAGTCGGGGGCAAACTTCTTTCGTGGCGGCGCGTTCAAGCCGCGCACATCGCCGTATGACTTTCAAGGACTGGGCGCCGAAGGCTTGGACCTGCTGATGGAAGTCAAGAAAATCACGGGACTGCCTATTGTTACGGAGTTGATGGATATTCGCAGCCTGTCGTTGTTCGGGCAGGTCGATGTCATTCAAGTCGGCGCGCGCAATACGCAAAATTATGATCTGCTGCGCGAATTGGGCACAGTTCCCAATAGCGTCATTTTGCTTAAACGTGGACTGGCCGGCACGATTAAAGAACTACTGATGAGTGCCGAGTATATCATGGCGAGCGGTAACGAGAATGTCATTCTCTGCGAACGCGGCATTCGGACATATGAAACGGGCTACGCGCGCAATACGCTGGATTTATCCGCTGTGCCGATTTTAAAAAAGCTGACGCATTTGCCGATTGTTGTTGACCCCAGCCATGCGACCGGTCGTGCCGACCTCGTGCCATCAATGGCCGCAGCGGCTGTTGCGGCGGGTGCCGACGGCATTATGATTGAAGTGCACAACGACCCACCCAACGCACTGTGTGACGGCGCGCAATCGCTGACGCCCGAGCAGTTTGACGAGGCGGCTAAGACAATTTTTAAGATTAGGGCGGCGATGTAGCGAATTTATATTTTGTGGAGGCTTGTGATGTACGTTGTATTTCTTCTTTTTGTAATTACAATTACGTTTGTTGTATCAATTTCCAGAGTAGTCAAAGATAAAAAATCGCAGGATGCTATTGTCACTGAAAAAATGCGGAATAAGAAATATTTTGCGGGAATTGTAAGGTTATGGAGTATGACAATCGCAGTTTTTATCATGAGCATTGTAGGTGGCATTAACCTTGCCGACCTAGGGTTTACAACAATGAGTTTCAGCTATAATATTTGGTTCACCTCAATTTCTCTTGGTGTATGCGCCGTAATGCTCATATATCACTTGCACTTGTTAATACGTTCGCTTACAAGCAAAACATTCAGAGACGAAATGAAAAATGATATGGCAGATAGTGGTGCAGGTTCACTTATTCCACGAACAAAAAAAGAAAGACAGATGTTTTCTTTGATGTGTTTTAGTGCCGCCATTTGCGAGGAAATTATCTTTCGGGGTTTTCTGACATTTCTTCTACTCGCAATCATTCCAGACATCCCCATATTACTTGTTGTTTTAATTCCGAGTGCGATATTCGGAATGGGACATCTTTATCAGGGCTTGAGTGGTGTTGTAATGACTGGGGCAACTGGTGCGGGTTTCATGGGTTTATTTTTGGTTACTGGTAGCTTGATTCTTCCCTTTATCCTGCATTTTATATTTAATTTTTCATACGCTTTTGTACTTCCTAAAGAGCAAACAGTATAAACATTTACCACTACACACAAGGAGGCAATTCATGACCAAACCACAAACCATCGGTATAGTCGGCTTAGGCTTAATCGGCGGGTCGCTTGCTAAGGCGTATCAGCGCGTGGACGGCGTGCGTGTGCTTGGCGCAGACAGAGATACGTCTATTATGGAGTTTGCCCGTTTGGCGCAGGCGGTTGATGAAGAATTGACAGATGAGAATATAGCGCAATGTGAATTGCTTTTGCTGGCGACGTATCCGCAAGGCGTGATTGACTGGGTGACGGCGAAGGCGGCGAAAATCGCCAAAGACGCGGTCGTGATTGACTGTACGGGCACGAAAAAGCGGATTTGCGACGCGCTTTTCCCTGTGGCAGCGGCGCATGGCTTTGTCTTTGTCGGGGGTCACCCGATGGCGGGCACGCATCAGTCGGGGTTCAAACACAGCCGCGAAGATTTATTTGACGATGCGCCGATGGTTATTGTGCCGCCTACATTTGGGGATATTCAGCTCTTTGAACGCGTCAACCGGCTGCTCAAACCGATCGGGTTTGGGCGCGTATCGATGACAACGGCAGAGGAGCATGATGAGATCATCGCTTTTACCTCGCAGATGCCGCATATTATCTCCAACGCCTATATCAAGAGCCGCACCGCCGCGCGGCACAAGGGATATTCGGCGGGTTCGTATCGCGATTTGTCGCGTGTAGCGTGGCTGAATGCCGATATGTGGAGCGAATTGTTTGTTGAAAATCGCGATGCGCTGCTGGATGAAATGGACGAGTTTATTTACAGCTTGAAGCAGTATCGTGACGCGCTGAAAGCGAGCGACAGCAAGCGTTTGTGGGCGTTGCTGGAAGAGGGTAGACGGCGTAAGAAAGAGGTAGATGGACCATGACGCGGGTAAATGTGCTAGGCTACGATGTTTTGATTGCACAGGGGTTGCTTGCCGATGTCGGTGAACAAGTCAGGGTCTTGCACCTTAAGGCGACTGCTGGCTGTGAGACAGCGCGCGTTGCGGTGATTACCGATAAGACTGTTGCCGCATTGCATTTGTCAACTGTACGACAGTCGTTGGAAGCCGTAGGCTTTGGCGTGATTGACCATGCCTTTGTGGCAGGTGAAGCGTCTAAAAATGGCGCGACATATCTCGCCTTGCTTGAATGGCTGGCAAGTGAAAAAATCACGCGCAGTGACGTCATTGTTGCGCTTGGCGGCGGCGTGGTGGGCGATTTGGCAGGGTTCGTCGCGGCGACGTACTTACGGGGAATTCCCTGTATACAAGTGCCGACGACGTTGCTGGCGATGGTTGATTCTTCGGTTGGCGGCAAGACGGCTATTGACCTTGCGGCGGGCAAAAACTTGGCGGGCGCATTTTATCAACCAAGCGCAGTGTTATGTGACCCGAACGTGCTTGAGAGCTTGCCGTTGCGGATATATAATGAGGGCATGGCGGAGATTGTTAAGCATGGGGTGATTGCGAGCGCGGCGCTGCTGGAGGTAACGCAGAATGCAGAATGCAGAATGCAGGAAATCATCGCGGCAAGTGTGACCATTAAGCGGGATATTGTGCGGCGGGATGAGTTTGACCGCGGCGAACGGCAGTTGTTGAATTTTGGACATACAGTTGGGCATGCTATTGAGCATTTGAGCAATTTTGCCATACCGCACGGATATGCAGTGGCGATTGGCATGGTGGTGGAAATGAAAGCGGCTGTGGCACAGGGGTTTTGTGCAGTGGAATGTGTGGATGTGCTGCAAGCGCTGTTAGAACGTTTCGATTTGCCGGTACGAACGGACTATACCGCCGAAGCGCTGGCAAATGCCGCATTGCATGACAAAAAACGGACAGGCGGAGACATTACCATCGTTGTGCCGCGCAAACTTGGGCATTGTGAATTGCAAAAAATTTCTGTCGAAAAATTAAAAGATTGGATGGCATTAGGGCTATGACAGTAACGATACAACCGGGCAAAATCGCGGGTGATGTGACGATTATACCGTCGAAGTCGCATCTGCATAGGTTGCTGATTGTTGCAGCGTTAGCGGACGAGAAAACCTTTGTGCGTTCGGGCGCAACGGAGGCGGAAGATGTCGTGGCAACCTGTGCTTGCTTGCAGGCGCTGGGTGCGGAGATTGAGCGGGTAGACGGTGGGTTTTCTGTTATGCCCGTCAATCGCAACCAGTTGCCACAACATGCTGTGTTGCCTGTCCATGAAAGTGGTGCGACACTTCGGTTTATGTTGCCTGTAGTGTGTGCGTTGGGCGTGGCAAGCGAGTTTCGCATGGCGGGACGGCTGCCGCAGCGGCCTATGAAACTATTAGAGGACGTGTTGTCAGCGCATGGGATAGAAATAAGCCGACCGGAGCCGAATATTTTGTGCTGCCAAGGGCAACTACAAGCTGGCCACTATATCTTACCGGGCGATGTATCTTCACAATATATTACAGGGCTGTTGCTTGCCTTGCCGTTGCTGGATGGTGACAGTAAGCTGGATATCGTGCCGCCAATTGAGTCGCAAGATTATATTGAAATGACACTGGAAGCTTTACGTCAATTTGATTGCAACCCAAAATTGACGGGTAATTGCTATGATATTCGTGGCAGGCAAGTGTTCAAAAGCCCCGCAGGCGACGGCGGCTCAAATGAAGTACAAGCCGAGGGTGATTGGTCAAATGCTGCGTTCTGGCTGTGCGCGGGGGCGATGCCGGGTGGGGATATTCGCTTGGCAGGGATGCAGGCGCACAGCCGTCAGGGTGATCGCGGTGTGGCCGACTTGTTGGCTTGCATCGGTGCGCGGCTGTCGTGGCGCGATGAAAGGATTACGGCGAAAGAACACGCACGTCGCGCCTTGACGATTGATGCAACGGATATTCCCGACCTGATTCCCGTGTTGTCGGCCGTTGCAGCGGTAAGTGATGGGGTGACGGTGGTTAAAAATGCCGCGCGATTGCGGCTGAAAGAATCTGATCGTTTGGCGTCGACGGCGGCAACGCTAAACGCCTTGGGCGGACAAGTGACGGAGTTGCCCGATGGATTGGAAATTGTTGGCGTGCCGAGTCTTACAGATGGCACGGTTGACGCATGGGGCGACCACCGCATTGCTATGATGGCAGGAATCGCTTCGGCAGCGTGTGAAGGTGCAGTTACGATCACGGGTGCAGAGGCCGTGGCAAAATCATATCCGCAGTTTTGGAGGGAGTTGGCGCGGCTGGGGAAAGAGGTTACATATGAGTAGTACATGGAAAAACAACCTATCACTATCTATTTTTGGACAGTCGCATGGCGTAGCAATCGGTATGACATTAGACGGTGTTCCGGCGGGCGAGGCCATTGATTTGCAAGCTTTGCAGGCGTTTTTAGATCGCCGTGCGCCGGGGAAATCGCCGTGGAGTACGCCGCGCAAAGAGAGCGATACGCCCGAATTTTTATCGGGGCTGCTTAACGGCAAGACGTGTGGTGCGCCAATTGCGGCGATTATCCGCAACGAAAACACGCGGTCGCAGGATTATGACAACGTGCGAAACATACCGCGCCCGGGGCACGCCGACTTTACCGCGCATGTCAAGTATCGTGGATATCAAGATGTGAGCGGTGGTGGGCATTTTTCGGGGCGGCTGACAGCAGCGTTGTGTATTGCCGGTGGCATTTGTTTGCAAATTTTGGCACGGCGGGGTATTATGATTGAAGCCAAGATTGTCGCGATGGGCGATGTCGATGCCGCGAAGCAAGATGGCGACTCGGTCGGTGGAGTCATTGAATGTACTGTCAACGGATTGCCGGTTGGGCTGGGTGAGCCGATGTTTGATGGCATGGAAAACAAGATTGCCGGTTTGATTTTTGGAATCCCTGCCGTGCGCGGCATTGAATTCGGCACAGGCTTTGCAGCGGCAGCGATGTGCGGCAGCCAGCACAACGACCTGTTTATCTTGGGTGATGACGGCGCAATCAAGACGCAGACAAACCACCACGGCGGTATTCTGGGCGGTATTACATCGGGTATGCCGTTGACATTCCGCGTGGCAATTAAGCCTACGCCGTCGATTGCCAAGGCACAGCAGAGTGTGAATGTAATGACAAACGAGCCGACAACACTTGTCGTCAAAGGGCGGCATGACCCGTGCATTGTACCGCGGGCGGTGCCTTGTGTTGAGGCGGCGGCAGCAGTGGCGGTGCTGGATGCGATGTTAATGCAGAATGCCGCGCCGTAAGCGCAGGGAAATTACGGAGGAAAAATGATGGACGAGTTATTCGACTTACAACCTCTCAAAAGCTACATGCCGCCGAGTTTACCGACATTGGATGCGGGGAAATTGCAACTGCACAAATTGCCGTCGCGTTGGCAGAAGAATGCGGCGGTGATTGTTTGTGCGGGTGTGTTGGGACTATCGGTGTTGACAGGGTGTGTGGGCAGCAGAGATGAGCAAATAGATCCACCGTATATTGGCTATGTTGATTACAGCGCACTAGAAGTGGAATGGGATGTTCAGTTTACATATGGCGGCGGGGGACCAATACCTCATTATGTTGTGCAGTTAACCGAACAAGAAGCGTTAAACATCATCCGCGCACATCTCGAAACAGCAGGGCTTAACTTTGATGCCGTGCCGCTTGAAGGCATGGATTTATTTGATGCTGACAGAGATGTTGGCATTACATATGTGAGTGCCGGGGGTGATTTTGCCGATGCGGTCAGAAATTGGTGGGCGGCACATGATGAAGATATAGTAGTTGGTGTATTTTATAACCGTCCCAGCGAATTATTTGAGGAAATATCGTCAGAACGGGTGGATGGGGAAGAAGTATTCGCGCCACCGTCGGAAGCAGAAATTGACCGTGCGCGCCCGTTTGTTTACCAAGCACTTGTACAGCAAATCCGGGATTTTGTCACCCAACTCCGCGCCGACGGCGTGCTATAATCCATAAAATGAGACAACGAGGAGGAAACGACACATGAAAAACCTAGACCAACTCAGAGGAAAAATCGATCAAATCGACGACGAATTGCTCAGTCTGTTCGCGGCGCGTATGGACACGGTGGCGGACATCGCGGCGTACAAGCGTGAGCAGGGGCTGACGGTGTTGGACAAAAAGCGTGAGAATGTCAAGCGCGGCGCGTTGCCTGAAAAAGTTGCGCCCGAATTGGTGCCGTCAGCGCAAATCCTCTATGATACGCTGTTCGACATTTCGCGGGCGCACCAGAGTGCGACGCGGGTCGAGCATTCGCCGTTGTATAAGGAGATTCAGAGCGCCATTGAAAGCACACCAAACCTCTTCCCGCAGAGTGCAACAGTGGCCTGTCAAGGTGTTGAGGGCGCATATTCGCAGATGGCGGCCGAGCGGCTGTTTAAGCGACCGGAGATTCAGTATCTCAAAACTTTTGAGAGTGTTTTTACCGCCATTGAAAATGGCTTTTGCGATTACGGCCTGCTGCCCATTGAGAACAGCACAGCCGGCTCGGTGACTAAAATTTACGACCTGATGAAGCACCGTGATTTCAAAATTGTGCGCAGTGTGCGGCTGAAAGTTGACCACAACTTGGTGGTACGGAAAGGTGTAAAGCGTGAAGACATTCGTGAAATCTTCTCGCATGAGCAAGCCATTTCACAGTGCGCGGCATTTTTGGAGCAGTTTGGGCAAGACGTTAAGATTACACGCTGCGAAAACACCGCTGCGGCCGCCGAAACGGTAGCGAACTCTGGCCGCAGTGATATTGCTGCTATCTGCTCGCACAGTTGTATCGCGCTGTATGACCTCGATTGCCTTGCCCGCGACATTCAAGATCGTAGCAACAACTACACACGATTTATTTGCATCTCCAAGAAGCTGGAAATCTACCCGGGCGCCGACCGTACCAGTATTATGATGGTGTTGTCGCATAAACCGGGCTCGCTGTACAAAGCATTGGCACGGTTCTACGCGCTGGGCATCAATCTCAACAAACTGGAATCGCGGCCCGTACCCGACCGTGATTTTGATTTTATGTTCTATTTCGATTTGGAAACATCGATTTACGCCGATGAGTTCGCCAAATTGCTCGACAGCTTGCAGGAAATTTGCGAAGAGTGCCAATATTTAGGCAGCTATATCGAGGTGCTGTAATGGTCGACCGCCATCATCTGCGCATTGGGCTGCTGGGGCAGTCGTTAAAGCATAGCTATTCGCCGCAAATTCATGCGGCACTGAGCGGTGCGTACAGCTATGAACTTTTTGAAGTCGAGCCGGGAGATTTGGAAAATTTTATGCAGTGCGCCGATTGGCATGGTATTAATGTCACCATTCCGTACAAACAAGCTGTTGTGTCGTATTGCGACGAGCTATCTAAGGCGGCCAAGTCCATCGGCAGCGTCAACACCATTGTGCGCCGCGCTGACGGCAGTTTGTATGGCGACAACACCGATGCTGCCGGTTTTGCTCTTATGCTGCAAAAAAGCGGCATGACAGTCAGCGGAAGCAAGGCTCTTGTGCTGGGAAGCGGCGGCAGTAGCTTGGCGGTCAGCCATATGCTGCGGCTTTGCGGTGCGCGTGAAGTGGTGACCATTTCACGTCGCGGTGAGAACAACTACGAAAATATTGGCCGCCATGCCAATGCCGACGTGCTTATCAATACCACGCCGCTTGGCATGTATCCTAATGTGGGCACGGCGGCCGTTGATATGCGAAAATTTCCAAATGTAAGCGGGGTGCTGGACATAGTATATAATCCTGCGCGGACAGCATTGATGCTTGATGCTGAGGTGGCGAAAATCCAACATATTTGCGGCGGGCTGCCTATGCTTATTGGGCAGGCGGCGCGGGCAGCCGAGATTTTTACGGAGCAGAGTATTGCAAATGAAACCGTCGATGCTGTGCTGCGTGACATGGAAATCAAGGCGCAGAATATCATTATCATTGGTATGCCAGGCAGTGGAAAGAGCACCATTGCGCGTACCCTGGCCCAGCAGTTAGGGCGGCCGTTGATTGACACCGATACCGAAGTGACCGAGGCCATCGGCATGACGCCGGGCGAGATGATTCAGCGCGAGGGCGAGGATGCTTTCCGCGCGCGTGAGACTGAAGTGCTGGCGCGGTTTGGGAAGCAGACAGGTCTGGTTATTGCCACCGGCGGTGGCGTGGTGACGCGGGAGGAGAATTATCGACATTTGCGTCAAAACGGTGTCATTGTTTTCCTCGAACGTCCTGTCAGTTGGCTGGCGCGTAAAGACCGTCCGCTGTCGCAGGGAGACATCTATCAACTGCACCGTCAGCGTTTGCCGATGTATCGGCGATTTGCCAACGCGACAGTTAAAAATGACGGCAAGCGCGAGGTCGTAGCCGAGGCTGTTTTGCGGGCGTGTTTTCCATGATGCACGGGGCAACGAGGTTATTCCGGCGATGCATTTCCCCTTGGGAAAAATATCAGCGAAGTGCGTCCAAAATCCGGGGGGCTGATAACTGTTTCGGTACGTAAAGATGATGAAATTCGTTGGGGCTTTGTTCGGGTAAATCGGTAAAATGTAGAAATGAAACGCAAAGATTTTTACAGGAGGCAACGTATGAAATTCCTAGTCATCAACGGCCCTAATTTAAATCTACTCGGCAAACGGCAGCCCGACATTTATGGGCAGGCCGATTATGCCGCGCTGGAAACACTAGTGCGCGAAGTATGCGCATGCGAGGGTATTGAAGTTGATATCATACAGTCCAATCACGAGGGTGTTATTGTCGATGCCATTCAAGCAGCGGTAAGTGTATATGACGGCATTGTCATCAACCCTGCAGCGTATACGCATACGAGTATAGCGATCCTTGACGCATTGACAGCGGCGGAGATCCCCGCCATTGAGGTGCATATTTCCGATATTGCAAAGCGGGAAGCGTTTAGGCAAGTGTCATATGCCGGCATGGCTTGTGTGCATACCATTGCGGGGCAGGGCATCGATGGCTACCGTGCGGCGATTATTTGGCTGAAAGGCCACCTTGAATCTGCGTAATAACATGCCGCTGCAGCAGCAAAATGACACCGAATTTTAACACTGTGCCTGGGATAAACGGCACGAGCATCATAGAAAGCACTGCCGACCAGCTTTGAATATTGGGCGTGGCAAGATAGCGAGCGTAGAACATGCCGCCGGCAAAGATGATGATGTAGGCGAGAGCGGCAGTGATGGCGGTGGCGACGAGTCGCCGTTGATGATTCTGAGGCGCGTTGTTTGTCATTTCAGACCTTCGTCCGCTTGCTGCCCCTGTAACTATCACCGCCGGGATAAAGCTAAAAATAAAACCGCCGCGTGCCGTCATTAAAATGCCCCAACCACCTGTCAGCCCCGAGAAGACAGGTACCCCAATCGCGCCGAGAATAATATACGTTGCCACAGTCGCAAGCCCATATTTAAGGCCGAGGCACAAACCGGCTAAAATGACAAACATATCGACAAAGTTGACAGGGCTGGGCGATGGCGGCACGGGGATGCTGATCGCGCCGGCCAGTGTAATCAAGGCGACGAACATAGCGGCGGCGGTGAGATTTGCGATATTTTTTCGAGTGTTCATGAATAGCCTCCTTCAAGATGATCGTTGCGAGTATATCATAAGGAAAGCAAATTGTCAGCCATAAAATAAAAATGGGTGACAATAAAGAGGTTCTTGCGGGTGATGGGCAATTATGGTATGATTAAAATTATAGGATATGTTGAAGGGGCGATGAAGAGCATTGGGATTTGTCCGCGTAGTGTGGTGACTAAGTAACAAACGGAAGGTGATAACATGACTTGCAAACGATGCAAAACCAAATCGTCGCCGGAAAATGCATTCTGTGAAGTGTGTGGCGTGCCGTTGTGTAAAAAGTCTGCTGGAGGACACTTGCTCACTGCGGGTATCGCATTGTGCTTGCTTATCGTCGGCATAGGCGGATTTTTACTGTTTGGCAACCGCGCTGCACCTGCTGAAGCTGAGATCGCACGCGCACGCTTTGTTGTGCAGCCAACCTACAGCGGTGTCGCCGATTTTGTTGAAGGGCTCGCCGCTGTGTATGTTGAAGACGATAGTTGGCACGGCGAGCTGTGGGGTATTATCGACAGGAACGGCAATGAAGTCATCGCACTGCAGTATAGGCATATATTTGGTTTTCAAGACGGCATTGCCTTGGTGGCAGTTGACGACGAGAGGGGTGTCAGTCTGTTGTGGGGCATGATTGACCGGCAAGGCAACTATATCATTCCACCGATGTATCACGATTTAGAGGGATTTAACGATGGTTTGGCCCGGATGGCGTTTTGGAGTGAGGGAGGACGACAGACCGAAGGTTTTGTCGATCGCTACGGCAATGAGCATTTTGTCGGACAATTTGACGCAGTGCAATCTTTTTCAGAAGGGCTTGCTGCCGTGCGCATAGGTAACCGCTGGGGGTTTATTGATACCGACGCCAATCAAGTCATTCCGCCGGTGTACGATATGGTGTTCCCTTTTTTTCATGGCACAGCTGCTGTGTTGCTGGGCGACGGAAGCACAATGGGCTGGGGTCTTATTGACCGCTGCGGCAATATGATTGTGTCGCCTGTTTACGAAGGTGCATCCCGTTATTTTAATGGCTTGATAGGGTTGATTTACGACGGGCGTTTGGGTTTTGCCGATGCAACCGGCCATGTCATTATCGAGTCACGGTTTGATGCGTTTGTGCCGTCGTTGGACGACAAGTCGATAGTTGTGAGGGAGCATGATGGCGATGTCTTTGGGCTGATTGATGATGAGGGAAATATCGTTATTGAGCCGCGATTTGAGGCGATACAATTGATTTCCAAGGAACTGGTTTCAGTGCAACAGGACGGCTTGTGGGGGTTATATGACAGGCAAGGCAACCAAGTTCTCGCGCCGCAGTTCTTGTCCATATATTTTATGCATGAGGGCTTGGCATTTGTAACACAGTTCAGCGGCGATAACGAAAGTGCTGTCGGTGTGATTGACAGCCAAGGCAATATCGTTATCGAACCCATACACCCATGGCGGGGTATGAGTCATTTTTCCGAAAGCGTCGCGGCAGTTGGCGACTGGGAAGACAACTGGCATATTATTATCGTTGACGGCGATACCTTCCCGCTTAATCCGCGCATTCACAATGTACGCTGGAAATCCGAGGGGCTGATGGCGGCGTCGATTATCGATGGTGGCGAAGAGCGCTGGGGATTTTTGCGTGTGACGCCATAAAGGACAAACTTGTCACGATGCGTGGGGGACGCTATAAATAATAGGAATATATATTCAATAAAGGAGAAACACACATGAACACCATCACAAAAAGCATCACGAGACCAAAACTGATTACTGCGGTGGCATGCCTCATCCTCGGGTTGATATTGCCCACGATTTTCCACTTCTACACCGACGGTTTGGGACAGGTAATCTTGCCTATGCACTTCCCCATTTTGCTTGTTGGCATGCTGTGTGGCTGGCGGCTGGGACTGGTTGTCGGCGCGGCGACGCCTATCTTATCATCATTGTTGACCAATATGCCGCCGCTGTGGCCGACGGCTTCGAGCATGGCGTTTGAATTAGCGGCCTATGCTGTTATCGGCGCGCTGCTTATTCGGCGGATGAATGTCTACGGTGCGTTGATCGGCGCGTTAGTCGGTGGGCGCATTGTGGCGGCGTTGGCGCGATTTGCGCTGTTCAGTGCGGCGGGGCAAGCCTTTACGCTGGAAGGTTTCTGGCGTGGCGTCATCCAGCCGAGCTTGCCGGGCATCGCGCTGCAACTGGCGTTTGTGCCGGTGGTTGTCATTTTGGTGCGGCGTTCAGGGCTGTTGGGTGAGGACGAATGATTGTCGAAATTGCGTTAGCGCTGTCCGGCTTGACGCTGCTGCTGGTGATATTGGTTTTGGTCAAGCTTGGCAAGCGCGAAAACGGCGCTGATTTTGAAAAAGAGTTTGCCCGCCTGCAATCGAGTTTGCAGGCCATGTTCACGGCATCCAACGACGGTCAGGCGCGCTTGCTGTCACAGTCGGCGCAGGCGCAAGATGTGCGCTTAGAGGCCTTAGAGCGCACCATGTCGACGCGGCTGCTCGAAAACGCCAACCGCACCGAGATGATTCGTGACGCTGTCGAGCAGAAATTGTCGGCTATTCAGCAAGATAATGCGAAAAAGTTGGAACAAATGCGCATGACGGTAGATGAAAAATTGCAGTCGACGTTGGAAGCGCGCATCGCGCAGTCGTTCAAACGCGTCAGCGAACAGCTTGAAGCCGTCTATAAAGGCTTAGGCGAAATGCAGTCGCTGGCAACTGGCGTCGGCGATTTGAAGAAGCTGTTAAGTGGCAGCAAGACACGCGGCATCTTGGGCGAACAACAATTGGCTGCCATTTTAGAGCAGATTATGGCGCCTGAGCAGTATGCCGAAAATGTTACAACGACAGGCACGGCCGAGCGTGTGGAGTTTGCCGTGCGGTTGCCGGGTGAAGGTGATGCTCCGGTTTGGCTGCCGATTGACGCGAAATTTCCCATTGACCCTTACAACCGCCTGCTCGAAGCCTACGAAACAGGTGGTGATACGAGTGTGCCAGCGGCGGAGCTGCGTGCCATGCTTAAAAAATCGGCTAAGGACATCAAAGACAAGTACATTGCACCGCCAATGACGACCGACTTTGCTGTGCTGTTCTTGCCGAGTGAGGGACTGTATGCTGAGGTTTTGCGCCTCAATATAGCGGCTGAACTGCAAGCGGCGCACAAAATTATCATCGCCGGCCCGACAACAATGGCAGCGTTGCTCAACAGTCTGCAAATGGGGTTCCGCACACTGGCCATTCAAAAGCGTTCAGGCGAAGTATGGACGAAATTGGGCGAAGTTAAAAGTGAGTTTGAGAACTTCAACATTATTTTAACTAAGGCACAGGACAAACTGCGCCAAACAGGCGATGAGCTGGAGAAACTCATCGGCGTGCGCAGCCGCGCCATTGAGCGCAAGCTGCGAGGCATTGAACATTTGCCGGAAGGAGATGTGCCATTGGAGTTGATGTAGTGTTGTCAGTGACTTGCGATTAAAAAGTACCCTGATTTGCTTTCTCAAGAACGGCGAAAAATGCACTGTATAGGAGGTCGCATGAAGATAACGGACAGATCAGATAGGGATATTTCAAAAAAAGAACTCAACAATATTTATGATGACTTCAAAAAAATTGAGATACAAGATGGCGTGCCGCCGAATAATCAAAGAAGATATCAGTTTATTGCAGAAGAAAATGGTGTTATCATCGGCTTTGCTTCTGGGGTTACGAACCATAAATGGTTTTATTTAAGCGATATGTGGGTACATGAGGATTATAGACGGCAGGGATTGGGCGCGAAGCTGTTGAAGCTGTTAGAAGACAGGGTCAAATCAATAGGTATGGAACACATATGGACATGGACAACAGGTTTTGTCAACCCTAAGTTTTACGAAAGCCAAGGCTATAAAGTTTTTACTGTTTTTGAAGATTTCTGTCAAGTAAAAGGCTATCATCAAATAGGTTATCGAAAAGATTTTATTGAATGATAAGACTTTTCGAATAACACATCACAACACAGGGGCGGCTGATTGTCGTCCCTGTTGGCTGTCTGCAATAACACACGATAAAAAATTTACAAAAAATCAAGAGTTTCCCTTGACAAATATCGATATACCCGCTACAATAAACTTTAATGTGCCATAATAGGCACTTAATATAAAGGAGAGCTACAGATGAGTATTTTACAAGTCGTGCTGGGCGCGTTGGGATTGTTTGCCTGTTTTGTAATCGGCGTGATTACCGGGATTGTATATCGTAAAAACGTTGCCGAAAAAGAAATTGCCAGTGCCGAAGAAGAATCGAAACGCATAGTCAACGACGCTATCAAGGATGCCGAGTCAAAAAAACGCGAGACATTACTGGAAGCAAAAGAGGAAATTTTACGCGACAGAAACGAATTGGACCGCGAAATCAAAGAGCGTCGCAAGGATATTGTGGCACAAGAGCGTAATCTGCAAAGTAAAGAGAGCAAGCTGGAAAAAAAGCAAGACACACTGGAAGCCAAAGATGAGCAATACAATGAGAAATTGAAGGCTGTTGAGGAGCTGCGCGACGAGACAGTCAAAATGAAACAAGCGCAAATCGAAGTGCTGGAACGCATTTCCGGCATGACGGCTGATGAGGCGCGAGCGCACTTGCTGCAAAATTTGGAGGCGGAATTGGAGCGCGCGTCAGCCATCAAGGTCAAGGAATTCGAATCACGCACACGCGAGGAGAGCGACCAAAAAGCGCGTGAAATTATCGGTTCAGCCATCCAGCGTTGCGCGGCCGACCATGTGACCGAAGCAACGGTCAGCGTTGTTAATTTGCCGAGCGATGAGATGAAAGGGCGCATTATCGGGCGCGAGGGGCGCAACATTCGCACGTTGGAAACACTGACAGGCGTTGATATGATTATCGACGATACGCCGGAAGCCATTACATTGTCAAGCTTTGACCCGGTACGCCGTGAAGTTGCGCGTGTCGCTTTGGAGAAATTGATTCTTGACGGGCGCATCCACCCGACACGCATTGAGGAAATGGTCGAAAAGGCACAGCGCGACGTTGACAATGTCATCAAGCGCGAGGGCGAACGCGCCATCTTTGAGACCGGCGTACACGGCATTCGCTCGGAATTGGTCAAGCTGCTCGGGCGCATGCACTACCGTACTAGCTACGGACAAAATGTGTTACAGCACTCCATCGAAGTATCACAGTTGGCGGGGCACTTGGCAACCGAAATCGGCGCCGACGCCGTCGTCGCTCGCCGCGCCGGCTTATTGCATGATATTGGCAAAGCTGTTGACCGAGAAATGGAAGGCACACACACAGCACTGGGTGTTGAGTTGGCCAAGAAGCACCGCGAGGGCTACGAGGTCATTCATGCTATCGAGTCACACCACGGTGACGTGGAAACTAAGACCGTTATCGCAGCACTTGTGCAGGCGGCCGATGCCATCAGCGCAGCGCGTCCGGGCGCTCGGCGCGAGAACTTGGAGCACTACATCAAACGCTTGGAAAAACTGGAAGAAATCGCGACCGGATTTGGCGGCGTGGAGCGTGCCTTTGCCGTGCAAGCGGGGCGTGAGATTCGTGTGGTGGTCAAGCCCGAAGAAATCAATGATGATCAAATGACTCTGCTGGCCCATGAAATGACACAGAAAATTGAGGCCGATATGCAATATCCGGGCCAAATTAAAGTGCATGTTATCCGCGAGACGAGGCATACTGCGATTGCCAAATAGAGGTGCCCGGTAGGCGGTATCGTGAGGCGTGACAGATCGAGAACGGCCAAGTAATGGAGAGTTTTATATTTTAGGGGCGCACTGTGTGTGCCCCTACGATTGAAAAAGGGTGTGAAATATGAAGCTTTTAACCATCGGCGACGTTTGTGGCGAAATCGGACTCATTGCGCTGAGTCAAGCGCTGCCGAAACTTATACAAACACATAAGCCCGATTTGATTGTCGTCAATGGCGAGAATGCTGATGTTATCGGACTTACACCATTGCAGGCCGAACGTATTTTTATGATGGGCGCGCACGTCGTTACGCTGGGCAACCATGCGTTTGGTCGCGGGCAGATTGCAAGTGTGCTGGACAAAGATGAACGCATTCTGCGCCCGCTAAACCTCACCAAACATGCGCCGGGCGGCGGATATATTGAACTTCCCTGCCGCAGCGTAACGGTTGGTGTGATGTGTCTGATTGGGCGCTGCTACATGGAACACAATTTTGACAACCCATTTTTGGCCGCCGAGGCGCAGTTGGCGCAGTCGAATGCCGATATAGTTGTCGTGGAATTTCATGCCGAAGCCACCAGCGAAAAAATGGCGATGGCATATCACCTGGATGGCTTGGACAGCCGCGTTGTTGCGCTGTATGGCACGCATACCCATGTGCAGACGTCTGACGAGCGCGTCTTCCCCAACGGGATGGGCGCTATTACCGACATCGGCATGACGGGAGCCTACGACTCAATTTTAGGCGTTAAGCCACACCAATCTCTCAATCGATATTTAGGAAAAATGCCGGAGCGGTATACGTCGCCGCAGAGCGGTGCGACGGTTGTCGAGGGTGCGGTGTTCAGCGTTGACACAGAGAGCAAAAAATGCATCGGCATTGAGCGGGTCAGGGTATTTGGGGAGGCCATATGATAGACGTTACTTCGTTTCTTGAATACTTGACGCAAATCGGCTATACCGGCGACAAGGAAATGCAACGTCGTCACATTTGGCTGTGCCGTGAGATGAGCGTGACAGTCAACGACTTGTGCGAAGGCGGCGTTGTCACCGCGCATGAATTATCGACTGTGGTAGCGCGTACGACTAAGCGCATTGTCGATGGCGGTTTTGGCACGTATCACGGACTTCATCGTTGGATGGACGAACACGCTTGCAAGTTTTTTGCACAGTTACTGGAATATTTTGAGTTGGACCCCGCCGATGGACAAACTCATGCGTTCATCAATGAGTTGCGTCGACACAACGCCCAATATTGGCAGCAAAAGGCAAGCCGGATCGTCGCAAATCTGCGGGAGATGATGACGTTTATCCCCGATGATGCCGTTATCGACCAACGATGGTTGGATGCAGCCGATTTGTCTAACCAAGAATTTGTCAACGCATTTGCCGCATTGCAAGGCGTACTGGTGGGCGCGTATTTGGACATTGAATTTGACGCTTTTGCGTGGGGATTCCCCGGAAAGCAGACCACTGAAAAGAACTTGCAGTGTCGCGTGAGTGATGTGCTGGTGACCTTGGGCTGTGCAGCCAATCGTCATGGCAGCGAATTGGAAGTATTGAATGAATACTTCAAAGGCATGACGAAAAATCGGCGACAAATACCTGCCTTAATGACGCAGCTGCAGTCGCTGGGATTTGAGTTTGAAAATTATTCACCCAGGATGGCGCTAACGGAGCGGTTCAAAGTGCGTTTTCCCGATAATCCCCATGTTATCAACGTACTTAAGGCATACTGTGTGCGATACGAGGCGGCTATGTGCAAATGTTGCCCCAATTGCGGCGAGATGCGCAAGACAGGCGGTTGTCCTATCCAAGTCATGCAGCGTCACGCCTTATTTAGCCATCGATACTTAGAGGCATCTTTACAATATAACGATAATTTTCAAGTTGAGTTTGATGCTTTTGACGACGAGACCGGAAAAATCGCCGTGTGGCTGCATGACAATGCTGAACAATATGGCTATACGCTGTGTCCCGGCCGCACGATTTGTGGTGAGTTGCTTACATTTCGCCCGATTGAGACGCCGAACTGCGGCGGGTGTCGTCGTTGCTTAAAGTTTGGCAAGCTGCCGGACACAGGAAATGACGGCATTGGCGGGCCTGTTCGTTTTATGCACTATTGGTTGAAAAACGGTGTGGGTGTCGTCAATCCAAGCTTAGACGACGTTAAGGCCGCGCTGGCGGATATAGCAACTTATCAGGCAAAAAAATAATTTCATAAAACAAATTAAAAATGAGGAGAACCATCATGCCAAAAATCACGTTCATGGGTGCAGGCAGCACCATCTTCGCGCGCAACGTCTTGGGCGACTCCATGCTCGCACCGTCGTTGCAAAATGCCGACATCGCGTTGTTCGACATCGACCCGGTGCGGCTGAAAGACTCTGAGACAATCCTCAGTGCCATCAACGGTACGTGTAATGAAAACCGTGCCAAAATTACGTCATATACTGACCGCTTAGCAGCTCTTGACGGGGCAGATTTCGTCGTCAACGCTATTCAAGTTGGTGGCTATGAACCATCAACAGTCATTGACTTCGACATTCCCAAGAAGTACGGCTTACGTCAAACAATCGCTGACACACTGGGCATTGGCGGTATTTTCCGTACTCTGCGGACGCTGCCGGTGTTTCAAGACTTTGCCGAGGACATGGAAAAAGCCTGCCCTGACGCGTGGTTCTTGAATTACACCAACCCCATGGCTATGCTGACGGGGTTCATGCAGCGCTACACGCCGATTAAAACTGTCGGTCTCTGCCACAGTGTGCAATGGTGTGCCGAAGGATTGCTGCAATCGCTGGGTATGCCTAACGACAACGTACAGAGTAAGATTGCCGGCATCAATCACCAAGGCTGGCTATTGGAAATGAAGCGCAATGGCGAGGACCTTTACCCCGAAGCGCGTAAACGCGCCGCTGAGAAGAACGCAAGCGGCGAAAAGCATCACGACATGGTGCGCTTCGAAATGATGAAGTGGTTTGGCTATTACGTCACCGAGTCGAGTGAGCATATGTCAGAATATCTGCCGTATTTTATCAAAGAGAAGTATCCTGAACTTATCGAGCGGTTTAATATTCCCCTTGACGAGTATCCGCGTCGCTGTGTCAACCAAATTGCCGGTTGGAACGAATTGCGCGATCGCTTAGTCAACGACAAAAATCTGACACACACACGCTCAGGCGAATATGCCTCGTACATTATGGAGGCCATGGTCGAAAATAAACCGTATAAAATCGGCGGCAATGTGCTCAATACTGGTTTGATTACCAATCTGCCGTCTAATGCCTGTGTCGAAGTGCCGTGTTTGGTCGATGCATCGGGTGTTAATGGGTGCTATGTCGGCGATTTGCCGGAGCAACTGGCGGCCATCAACCGCACCAACATCAATCCGCAGCTCATGACAATCGAAGCGCACGTCAGCAAACGCAAAGATGCCATCTATCAAGCTGCGATGCTGGATCCGCACACTTCGGCTGAGCTGTCGATTGACGACATTGTGGCAATGTGTGATGATTTGATTGAAGCGCACGGCTTGCTCGGCAAGGGCGGATATTTGCCGTCGTATTCGTAAATAACTTTTATAGGGGCGACCGGCCCTCGGTCACCCCTATGCACAATTATGAAAAATTTCACCAAAAATGATAACAATTTTATTTGCCGGCATTGTAATGCAGACGTTATGCCGTTGGGATATACCTCTCGCAATCACTGTCCGCGCTGTTTACATTCACTGCACGTCGACATCAACCCCGGCGACCGTGCCAATACCTGCGGTGGCCTAATGCGTCCCGTCGGACTTGACCCACATGGCAAAAAAGGTGCGGTGCTTGTGCATCAATGCGTAAAATGCGGTGCGCGTCAACGCAACCGCACGGCGGACGATGACGATGGGGCCTTGCTGATAAAAATTAGTGCAATCCCACTATAGGGGACGCACGCCGAGCGTCCTGCAAAAAAAAGCTCTGCCTATAGCAGAGCTTTTTGCCTATAGACAAATTCTAAACAGGGAACTCTTCGCCTTCCCATGTGCCGACCAAGGTTGCGTTGCTGCCGCTGCAACCGGCAAAAATCATGAACAAAGCGGAAAGCATGAGGGCGGCTGTGCTTATGGAAAGTATCTTTTTCATAAAAATCCCCCCAATTGTGCGCGTTTTGAATAAAAAACAATTTATTATACAGCACATTTGTGTAGTTGTCAATCGAGGCAAAATCTGCTATACTGTGTAGAGCAATGAATCGTTTTTATATCCTTAGGAGGGAATCCATGCAGTTGCACGAACAAGCTATCACGCAATCGACCGCGTATAGCGGCATTATCGTTAACGTCCGCCGCGACACCGTGCGGCTGCCCAATGGTAACGCTGCCGAACGCGAAGTTGTTGTCCATCCCGGCGGCGTGGCAATTTTGCCGTTGGATGAGGACGGTAACGTGACGCTTGTTAAGCAATTCCGCTATGCCGGAAACCAGGTGCTGCTCGAAATCCCGGCCGGCAAGCTGGAAATCGGCGAAACGCCGGAAGAGTGCGGGCGGAAAGAGCTGCGCGAAGAAGTGGGTTTTACAGCGGGCCGTTTTGAGTTGCTGTCCGTGATGTACCCGACGATGGGGTATTGTACAGAGAAATTGCATCTCTATTTGGCGCGGGATTTGACCTTTGTCAGCCTGCAACCCGAAGAGGACGAATTTTTAGAAATCGTCAAAATGCCGCTAGCAAAATTGATTGACATGGTCGTCAATGGCGAAATCGTTGATGCCAAAACGGCGTTAGCGGCAATGGTTACAGAGGCTTGGTTGAAAGATGGCAGATAACAATTCAATATTTGATATAGCCGTTGTCGGCGGCGGACATGCCGGCATTGAAGCGGCCCTCGCGGCGGCGCGCATGGGTTTGCGCGCTGTTATTTTTGCCATGCACTTAGATGCTGTCGGCAATTTGCCCTGTAATCCCGCTATCGGCGGCAGTGCCAAAAGCCATCTCGTTCGTGAAATCGACGCACTGGGTGGTGAGATGGCAAAGATTGCCGACCAATGCGTCATCACGGCGCGTATGCTCAACGTTGGCAAAGGTCCTGCCGTACACGCTTTGCGTGCGCAAGTTGATAGACGGCAATACATGGCAATCGTTAAGCACACCTTAGAATCGACGCCTAACGTAACGCTGAAACAAGGCGAAATCGTTGATATTATTGTTGAACATGGACAAGTCGCCGGTGTAGTCACGGCACTTGGGCGGACATACACTGTTCAAAAAGTCATTCTCTGCACGGGAACGTATCTCAAATCACGTATCATCACGGGCGAAAATGCCAGAGAGTCCGGCCCCGACGGCCTGCACAACGCCAACGCTTTAGCCGATTGCCTGCAGCGCTTAGGTTTGCCCCTGCAACGCTTCAAGACAGGTACGCCGCCGCGTGTCAACGCCAATACCGTTGATTTTACCGCAATGGAGCGGCAACCCGATGAGCCAAATTTGCCCGCCTTCTCCTATCAAAATGAAGCGACCCGTTCGCCAAAAGCCTGCTGCTATGTCACGCATACGAATCAACAAACACACGATATTCTGCGACAAAATTTGCATCGCTCACCCATGTATTCGGGTGAAATTGAAGGTGTGGGCGCACGGTATTGCCCGTCAGTGGAGGACAAGATTGTGCGGTTTGCCGACAAGGAGCGGCATCCCGTTTTCGTTGAGCCGATGGGACTGGATACCGATGAGCTATACTTGCAAGGCCTGTCGTCATCTATGCCGGAAGATGTACAAGAGCTTGTATTGCAATCGATTCTCGGCTTGGAAAACGCTGTCATGACGCGTCCGGCGTATGCTATCGAGTACGAGTGCTTCGATCCGACTTGCTTGCTGCCGTCACTGGAATGTCGCCAAGTGCGAGGGCTCTATGCCGCGGGGCAAATCTGCGGCACATCGGGCTACGAAGAAGCAGCGGCGTTAGGGCTGGCAGCAGGCGTCAACGCCGCGCTGGCCGTGCAGGGAAAAGCGCCTGTCACGCTCGATCGCGCCGGTTCATACCTTGGTATCTTGATTGACGACTTGGTGCACAAAGGCACAAACGAACCCTATCGCATGCTGACTTCACGTGCCGAATATCGCCTGCTGTTGCGACAAGACAACGCCGACCAGCGTTTGACGCACATCGGCCACGCTGTTGGCTTGATTTCAGGCGAACGGCTGCAAGCTGTGCAGGCAAAATATGCCGCTGCTGCTGCCGAACAAAAACGCCTCGAAACAACACATGTTGCACCGTCCGAAGCGTTGAATGCTTTACTTGCCGCTATTGACGCACCGCCTAAAACGACAGGCATACGGCTCGCCGACTTGCTCAAACGTCCCGGCATCACGTATCAGATGCTTGCGGCTGTGGACACCGAGCGCCCGCAAGATATATTGCCTGTGATCGCCGAACAAGTTGAAATCGCTGTCAAATACGAGGGATACCTCAAGCGACAGCAGGCGCAAATCGAGGCATTCCGCCAGATGGAGGATGTCAAATTGCCCGAAGATCTCGACTACATGGCGTTGGGCGGCGTGCGCTGGGAGGCGCGGCAGAAGTTAGCTGCTGCCAAGCCTCTAACATTGGGGCAAGCGTCACGCTTGTCAGGTGTCAACCCCGCTGATATTACGGCATTGATGGTATATTTGGCAAGGTAAAAGACCGCCCTCGGCGGTCTTTTTTTGCTAGCGTGGCAGCATTTCTAAGGCCTGTCGATGCAGTTCATTTTGCCGCTCAGTATGGTCGGAAATGATTTGCGGGAGTAGTTCTCCGGCAAGTTCTTCTCGCGCGGCCCAATCCGATGAGATGTCGCTTTGTGCCTGCACAAGAAGATGTGCGCGCGCCCACGGACTGCAATAATATTCGCCGATAATCGCGGCATTAAAGGTGAAAATAATATCGGCGTTGAGCAACTCATGTCGTTCAGGCGGAGGGTCACGCCATTCGGCGCGAAGCTCGACGAGCCGTGCGTTGTGCTGTGTGGCCATCTCGGTAAATGTTGCGTGCGAAATGTTAAAATATTGGATCATCCGCACGAGAACGGGAAACTCGTGACGCAACGGCCTATCACGGGCGAAGTCATATGCCAAAAATCTCTCCACAGCGTCTTCGCCAAGATAGGCGTCAAACAACGTGCCATCTAAGCTGGCAAGAATACCGCCGCCATGGTTGACGCACCCCCAATGATCGCCAAAACAGGAAGCAAAGATGGTGCCGTTGGTCGGAGAACGCAGATTTTCGTGGCTTACGATTAAGCCGTTTTCAACCGTAAAACGTGAAAAAACAAAGTAGGGAATGCCGCCGTCAATCATTGGTGCCCATGACTCAACAACAGTGCGTCTGTCATCTTGTTCGACAATGGCATGAACGGCACTGTCCCAAAACACGGTGTAGTTGGCTTCGCATGATTCGATAAGAAGTGTATAGAGATAGCCGTCACGCTCAATCAATAGCGGTATGTCGTCCCACGTGAAGAATAACGCATCAAGAAAATTCGGCTCGTAGTAGCGCAGCAATTCACCGCGCACATCGGCGATGCTTCTAAACCCGCTGTTGGGGTTGATGCGAGCGTATGATATGATAAATGGTGTGCGCCACTCAGAATCAGCCGGCGGGGCGTGCCCAACGTCAACGGTAATCCACTCGCCGTCAGCGCCTCTGTATATTTGGCGGCTCAATCGCCTCGGCCAAAGCAAGTCCTGGCGCAATATTTGCGCCGCCGAAATCAACGCTCCGATTTCCAATTCTTCCACTGTGCGCTTGCGGTCTAAATCAGCAAGCGTTTGTGTCGCCAACGGTTGGGAGTCGACGGGATTATCTTCCGCCGCGGGCGGCTCAGAATCAACGGCCTCAGGCTTATCAGCCATTTCCCACGGGAAAACAACCTGTATCGGTGCGCCGCTTGACGGCGACCACTGCCATACACTGCCGTCATCGCGGAGCGCGAGAAGATGTGCGTTGCTGGCTGAAATAGCAGTGATGTTTGTAAGCTCATAAAGCGTCGGATTCTCATACGCCGGGCGGAACGCAAACGCGAGGTCGCTAAGTGTAGAATTAGAGGATAGACCGGCGAGCATAGGCCACGCCCACACCGTGCCGTCGGCGTTGAGGATAAAATAGGACGACAACGCCGCGGCGTCACCAATACCGGGAAGCTCTATAAACCTACCGTCAACGCGCACCCAAACTGTGCCGTCGCTGCGGAGAATTACGACGGAGCCATCACCGGCAATTGTCATGTCAGCGGCGTTGTCGATGCCGTGAATTCGTTCGGGACGCCCCAAATAAGATGAGGCAACCAGCGAAGGAGCAGGCATTATATGTTCCCAAATCGTGCCATCGTCACGAAGCCAAATGTTAAATGTATGCACAGGCGTCGTATTGGTTGAAATAGCGCCAAAGCCATAGGCCACAATGCCAGATAAGTTAAAGATGTCGTTATATTCCCATCGATAAAATTCGCGTCCGGCGCGGTTGACGTCCCGCACAAAGAAACGCAATCTGCCGTTGCTGTCGACGATAGATGGTGTTATAAAATCGTTGCCGACGATTGACGCATCGGGCAAATCAGGTAATTGGATAGGCTCCGGCTGACGTGCGCCCCAAATAAAGATCGCGCCATCCTGACGAATGGCCATATTATACTCCGTGCCTGTGCCGACATCGACGATATTATTCAAGCCCTGTATTTGCACAGGTGTAGTACCGTCGTTGCGCCACTCCCAAACATTACCATTGTGGTCAATTGCCAAATTGTGTGTCGAACCTGCGGAAACAGCAGCGATATAATGCCCCGGCGGCGCAGGAGTAGCTGTCTCCCACGGGAAGATAACGCGGATGGGCGGGCTTGAAGTCGTAGACCAACCCCAAACCGTACCATCCTTGCGTAATGCCAAGCAGTCGGAAATGGCGACGATGTTGTCAAGATTTGGTATTTGGAGAATGATGGGTGTGTCATCAAGGCCGTTTTGGTGCCTGTCCATTGACCACACTGTGCCGTCGTCGCGCAGTGCTGTGGTGGATAGCAATTCCGGTACAATGGCGATAATGTTATCTAGACCAAATTGTACCGGCGTACGTTGGCTTCTAAAAAGTGAAAGACTCACGCCTTGGGAGGAGTGAAAGCCCCACTCCCACGTCGTACCGTCGGATAAAATCGCGGCATGGCGGCTGCTCGAAGCAATGGAAACAACGCTGTATAGCTCCGGCACTTGCACCGGTTCATCAAAAACATCGAATTGCGTGGTGCTAACGCCATCGGCCTGCACGCCCCATGTCCAGACCTTGCCGTCGGCATCAAGCGCCATGCTGTGGTCGCCGCTTGCGGCAACCGCTGTGACGTTGTTTAAGTGCAGTACCTGCACGGGGGGCTGCCAGTTCTCTTTTGTTATATGCCGCCTTGTGCCGGTCGTGCCGCTGCCCAGCTGTCCGTAGCCGTTTTGTCCCCATGCCCAGACTGTGCCGTCATCGCGCAAAGCTAAAAGATGGTCGCCCCCTGCTGCAATAGCCGCAATGTTACTGAGTTCGGGCACTTGCACGGGCAGTGGGTTGAGCAAATCTTCGTTTTCATTCGCGTTGGTGGGATGAACAGCAATATTTTCCCGATACCAAACCGTGCCGTCGCTTCGCAGTGCATAGATAGCGCGGGGGGAAGGCTGACCAATGGCGATGATGTCATAGAATCCTCGGAGTTGTTGCGGCGGTTGGTCGCTGTCGGGAGAGTTCCACCAACGCCAGACCGTGCCGTCGTTGCGAAGGGCAAGGGCACTGTTGTGTTGTGCTGAAATGGCCGTGATATAATATTGTGGTGAATCCCAAGGCTCAACCGGCTCTTGCGCCGGCGGCGCGTCGATAAAAAACAACGGCAGTGCAAATGGCAAAGCAATGGCAAGCAGCAAACACGCAGCGATGGCGGTAAGCACATATCGCTTGCGGACGAGAAAACCATCTGCCGTTGTGCCGCCGTCCTCTTTGCGAAGGAGGGTAGGAGTTTGTTGCCCCACAACATTTTCGCGAATTTTCTCCTTATCCAGAAGCTCCTCGCGGACAAGCGACTTGATAAAATTTTTCATACTCAGCCCTCCAACAATGCACGCAAGGTTTTCAGCGTACGGTACAGCTTGTTTTTGACGTTCGATTGGCTCACGCTAAGCGTTTTGGCGATTTGCGGAATGGTCAGCTCAACATCGTAGAAGAGTGCGAAAATTTTCTGCGTTACGTCGTCCTGCTGGCGCAAAATGTCACGTGCCTGTGCCGCCATGGCTTGATTGACGGCAAAGTCCTCGGTCAACAGCGCGTCAAGGTTGGCATCAACCTCCGTTTGCTCGTCCAACGGCATGACGTCAGGCTGCTTCTTAGACTTGGCGTAATGCTTGGCGACTTTGCGCCGCGCGAGTTTCATCGCCAGCCCCTTGTCATGGCGCACATATTCAACGCCGTGTCGGCGCAAGATTTGATACAGCTCTATGTACGTCTCCTGCACCAAATCGCCGATGTCGTGAATATTGCGGCACTTGGACGCAATTAATCTCGTCACCGATGTATATGTAGCGTCATAAATTTCGTTAAAACGTGCGGTGACCAAATCGAGCATCAAATTTCACCCTTTCGATGATGTAATGGCACGGTTGATAGAAAAAGTTTCAAAAAAATCCGTGCATAACACGGATTTTTTGCTGTTCAACGCTTATTATTGTATACGTCCTGCCGCCCGCAGCTGCGCCGTAATGCGTTCAATCAACTGTGTTTGTAATGTTTCCATCGGCTCAATCTGCCGCCATAGCCTGTCGAGAAATGTTCGCCCGTGATATGGTTATAAAAATACTCCTGTCCAACCATCAAAGGACAAAATGAAAGCAACAAATCCGCGCCATCTCGTATCCTGTCAATTTTCATAGGAATCGCAATTGTCAGGGTAATGGAAGAGCGGCAAAAATTCCGCCAAAAACGCCTCTAATGCGCCTTCCCAATCAGTCGGCTGCTCACCATAGCCTTGTGTGGGTGGTGCCATTTCTGTGGGCATCGCCGTTTCAGTGGGCTGTGGCACGCATATTCGAAGGTCTTCTGCAGGAGCGTCATTGCTGCGATTGAGCCATACGATAGCAATAATTGTCATGGCAATCAGCCATACGATAATTGTGATAAGAATAAAGTGTTTGAGTGGGCTCTTCATGTGCTGTTCTCCAAAAATTAAAGGTTTGTACACAACTTAGCCATTATATCAAATACTTTACCGTTTGTCTAGCCCTTTATGGTTTTCCGTTCATTTTTGCCCAACGGCGCGGATATTTCGTCGGCGTTGCCGCGATTTTTTCAATGATGATAAACATATGCTTTGTGCCGTCACTCAGTGTGTAAGGGGTGCGTCCCCGGGCATCCCGCATATTGCCGCCCAACGCCTCAACTATTTCAAACGCTTCTGCCGCCTCACTGCCATCCTGCTTCATTGCGATAAATACGCCGCCGACTTTTACAAAAGGCAGACATAGCTCGGCCAACACATCAAGTCGCGCCACACCGCGGCTGACCGAGATGTCGTAACTTTCGCGCCGCGGGGGCTTAGTGGCAGCTTCCTCACCGCGCGCGTGGAGGCAATCGACATTAGCCAGCCCCAGCGTTTCAACAGCATGGCGCAAAAAATCGACTTTCTTGCGCGTCGCGTCCAGCAACGTCAAATGCGCACCAGGACAAGCAATCGCCAACGGCATTCCGGGAAACCCGCCGCCTGCGCCAACGTCAATGATCCGCTTGCCATTAAAATCACACACATCAAGCAACGCCAATGAATCCTCGACATGGCGAACGTATGCCTCAGCGGGATTGGTAATGGCGGTAAGATTAAGATGTCGATTGGTTTCAAGTACCAAATCGAGGTATTGCCGTTGTTTATCTTGCATAAAAAATTCCCTTACAAAAAAACAAACCCGCACTCATCCAACGGCTGCCGCAATAAGCAGTTCACAGCCGCAGCGGCCAGCGGGTAGTCGTCCTCAATGGCCAACGCGCCCGCGCCCGCACAGGGCAGTGCGGACAGTAATAGCAATTGTTCATCAAGCAGTCGATAATACAGTGTAAATAATCCGGGTAATTTTTTGGTCTTGACCGCGATATCTTTTTCCGCAACCGCCTGCCAATCCGGCGGCAGTGCCATGTCCTTGCAGTGCGGAAATGGCGGAAATGCCAGCCATGTTTCGCCGTCGGACAACGCCGTGACTGACCAGACGCAGTCGCGGCAGTTCATAGTTTTGGGCGGGCGAATTCCCGGAACAACAAGGCTGTGCTCCAGTGCCGCCATCACCGCCGTCACGCCGCCAAACACCGGCAAGATGGCGCGCGGGCGCTCAGCGTCGGCAACGCTTTTAACGCTGTCAGGCGTGATAGGCTCGACATAATGCCGCCGAATGTCCGCCGCCGTCAAATATGGCGACAGAAGCGACGCCTCATAGCCGCGGCGATGCAGTTCGGTCACGGCATTGACAATCAACGGCTCGTAGTTGCGATGCCCCAGTAGCAGCACCCGCGGCTTGTCGGAATGTTTCACCTCGTTTCGCGTTCCGCTGATGGGGTAAAAATAATCCGCCGAGGTTGTCACGCCGGTAGCTGCCGTGCTGTGTACGTTGGCGCGGCGATAGCCCGGCTTTTGGTGGCGCGGTGTGTCGCCGATAAGCGCCTCAATATCCTGCACGGAAAACCCCAGTTTTAACGCAACGCTGATAGCTGCTGCGTCCCGTGAGGCAATCAGTTCGCGTTGTGCGTAAAGAAGTTCAAGCAGTACTTGAATGTAGATGGTGTCAATCCCCGTCATACGTCGCACCTGCTCAATGTCATACAGCCCGCGGCGCAGCAGCTCGGCGGCATGCGGCAAGGAGTGCTTGCAATGATGCACCAGCGCGCCGTCACTCAGCCGCCGGACGTTGACATCAAACAGCCCGCCGGTGTGGCGTGCGGCGTTGAGCAACGCCTTGCCAAGTTGGTTGGAAATGCTAAACATACCGTCGTTAAGCACTGCTAAATAGTCAAGATTGGGCGGAAAAACATGCCCTTCATTTTGAATGTCCCACAGCGTCGCGCCGTCTTTCAGCCGTTGCGACAGCGTCGCCAAATCAACCTGCTGAGCTTGGGCGACAAGCAGCGTCTCAGCACACAGTTCCTGCGAATGCGCCAGCAGCAAAAATTCATGGCTGTCAAACACTATGGCGTAGCGAAACACAGTTGCGCCGCACAAGTTTTCGCGCTCGGAGACCTGTATGGCATCGGCACGCAATAACGCCAAGTCATGCGGGCTCATCGTCAAAGCCGGCACGATGGCGCGGTCGTAATCAATTTGCTCAGCAGGACAAAGCCACGCGACAGAACCGTTGCTATCGCGCAATTGGATCAGCGTAATGCCCTTGGTGTGGAGCGGGCGATTTGTTGTCACCTCAGATTCCTCCAATTACGATTTGTCAGTGGCCGCCACCCACGCCGGCGGAATATATCCTGTAAACTGTACACCCCAAATCGGCTTATCCTTGTGTTGCAAACCGGCACAAAGTCCGTCGGATGTGCGATGTGTAACGATGAGGTCGCTGCGGTCGGCAAGCAAACACTCGGGCAGTGACAGGCGGTGGTTGTGTGCGTTGCCGTACATGCGGCCGGCGGAAACATCAAGTGTGGCAAAATCATCGCTGTGAACGCCCAGTCCAATGGCTTCCAACGGCAAATCCAGTGCCGCGCAGAGCAACGAAAAGCCGTTTCCGACAGCCAAAATCGGCTTTTGACACTGCCGAATTTTGTCAATTAGTCCAACGTCATGTCCATCCTCACGCGCACCATGAGAAATAACGATGGCATCGTAATTGTCAGCCGCCCAATTGCCCAACGGTGGCAGTAACTTTACATCAAAGCCTTGTAAGCACAACTGCCGCACCAACGTGCGCGAACTGCCCAGATCAACAACGCCGATATGTCCGCGCGACGGCCCATGCGCCTCGTACGGTGTGGCGTGTTTGACCGCGCCGGGATACGCGCCGCGCATGGTGTGGTCGTTGAGCTTGGCGTGAAGTGCCTGCCAGCCGCTGAATCCCGGCGTGGCGCAAATGGCGGCACGCATAGCACCGTGCTCGTTGAGATGTGTCTGCAACGCCTGCGTGTCAATGCCTTTAATGGCGGTGACATAGTGCCGCCGCAGATAATAATCCAGCGTCTCGGCTGAGCGCCAATGCGACGGCGTATCGCACACATCGTTGACGATCAAGCCGCTCAAAAAGGGCTTGCCCGCCTCGCAGTGCTCGGTATTGACGCCGTAAACCCCAACCAACGGCGTGTTGAGCAGCAGCAATTGGTTGGCATACGCGGGGTCACCAAGCGGCGGCATATACGAGCCGTCATGACAACAAATATGCCCGATGGCAACGCCTGGCGAACCAAACGCCTCGCCTTGGAATCGGGTTTTGTCGGAGAGCAGCAATGTGGCTTTCATGGAAACTCCTATTTATCTGTTTGCAGGGCGCTCGGTGTGCGCCGCCTATATAATTTTTTGCAACTTCTCTCGCATATCTAATGCTTCGGCCCGCGCTGCCTCAGCGTAATGCCCGCCGCGTTTCTGCCACGCCCGCAAAATATCACGTGAATTATTGACGATTGCGTGACCGCCGTTGGCAAAGGCAGGGGCAACACTTGCCGCCGTGCCGCCTTGCGCGCCATAGCCGGGGATTAAGAAAACAGTGTCGGGCATGGCGTCTCGCAATTCGGTCAATTGTGCCGGATGCGTTGCGCCGACAACAATGCCGATATGCCGGTTGTGCAGTGCCGCCAGTTGTTCGGCAATATGCCGGTAAACCGGCTTGCCATCAACAAGTAAGTCTTGCACGTCGCTCGACGATGGGTTCGATGTCTTGACCAACACAAAAATATCGCGATCATACGCCTCGCAAGCGTCAAGAAACGGGTCAAGATTGTCACTGCCCTGATACGGGTTGACAGTCATACAGTCGCAGCCGAACGCCTCATATTCGGTATTGCCGATCCTGGTTTTTCCGATAAATGCCTGCGCGTACTGCGCCGATGTTGAACCAATGTCACCGCGTTTGGCATCGGCGATGATGTAGTAGCCCAACTGCTTAGCGTACTTGACGCTCTCGGCAAAGGCAATCATGCCCGGCACGCCGAACGCCTCATGACACGCCAACTGCGGTTTGACAGCCGGCACAATGTCTTGCAGCGCGTCCAAAATGCCCTTGTTAAATTCCAGAATGGCAGCCCCCGCGGCCTCCGGCGTTTCGCCCTGCGCGGCGATATGCTTGTCCAGCAATTCAGCGGGCAACATATCCAATCGCAGATCGAGCCCCACAACGGTGGGGTTCTGTTTGGCGGCGATGGCGGCAATTAGCTTATTCATAAGTAACTTTTCCTCTCAACTTCATGCCTGTAAACGGCGTATTGACACATCGCCCCGACGGCTGATATGTGTATTCGGCGTCTAAGTCAATTTGCACTGTCTCATCCGTTGACGGTAAACCTAAAATGCGGCGCGGCGCATGACAGAGCTTGTCAACAATCTGTTCAAGTGTCAGCAAGCCGGTGAAATATAATGCCGTCAGTGTCGCCGGCCACAACGTTTCTAAGCCGATGATGCCGTTGGGTGGCTTGTTGCGCATCTTTTCTACCCAATGGTGCGGCGCATGGTCGGTCGCAATGGCATCAATTGTGCCGTCTTGCAAAGCTTCAAGAACAGCCTCAATATCGGCCTGTGTCGCCAGCGGCGGCGCCATGCGGGCGTTGCCGCCAAATGTCGCCACTGCGTCCTTGGTGAAGGTAAAGTGGTGCGGCGCGACCTCGCAAGTGACGGGTAAGCCGTCACGCTTTGCCTGTCGAATAAACGCCAGTGCATTAGCACGGCTGACATGCGCGATATGTATCGGCACGCCTGTTTTGGCCGCCAGTTCACAATCCCGCGAGACTTGCTCTATTTCCGGCTCACAGTGGTCAATCAGCGGCAAGCCGACAGCCTGCGCCTCACGCATCGCCGCTTCCATGATAACATCGCTGACAGGTATGCCGTCATCACTCAACGCAACAACGCCGGCTTGCTTCAATGCCGCAAAGTCGGTCAGCTCCTGTCCGCGTTGCCCGACAGTTACGGCGGCAATGATGTGAACATTGGCGTAGGGGCGGCATTCTGCCGCCCGCGGGCGACTGCAAGTCGCCCCTATGTGGGCAATACGCTCACGCAACCGCGTCACCATCGCTGCGTTGTCAATGGGCGGTGCCGTATTGGGCATCATGACAATGTCGGCAATGCCGTTGGCCGCAGCAATCCGCGTCCCCTCGGCAATGTCAGTCTTATACGTCTGCCCCGGGTCGCGAAGATGAACATGCATATCGCATGCAGCGGGGAGGGTTATGATATTTGACATGGTGAGGTTCTCCTGTCGCGCCTCGTGTACGCGTGCTGTTCGCCAAAACTTCGGCATTACAACTTCCGCGCCGTTGGCTGTGCCAACTATGCGAAAGTTTCTATGCACTCCATTTTTGGCGGCACGCTACTCGGCAGTTCTTTATGGATTAAACTGCTTCATCACAACACCTGTTGTTAATTTCGGGTAAAAGTATGTCGATTTCTGCGGCATACGCTCGCCCGCGAGAGATACATCGGCCATTTGTTCAATGCGGGTGGCGTTGAGCAGGAAAGCACACTGCGCTTCGCCGTTGTCTACCGCGTCAAGCGCCGTTTGCAGTGAGCGGGTGTATTTAATGTGGCTTTGCGCCGCCAGCTCAGCTTTGCCAATGCCTAAAACGGGCTCTAAAATCATGTTGTGCAGCAGCGCCACATCCAAGCCGCGGTACGCCTCGCTATGCTGAGGCAGTGCTTTGGCCATTTCAGCGCGGTCACGCAACGTCAACAACGCATAATGCCGGTTGCCGGCATAGAGCGCGACAGTGTCTTCGCGCTTAGCAAGCTGCTCTTCGACATTGGCAATGTCTTCGCACAATGTGATCTCAAAGTGCGGCGACAGCTGCATCAATACATCGGTTGCCGAGAAGTTGTCCACATTAAAGACAAGGCGGTGTGTCGGCCAAATCACCAGTCCATCGTCAGCCATATCGACCAGCATGGTCATAATACGCGAAGCATTGATATCGGGGTGTTCATTATAATATTCCAATGCTGTGGTATAGCGGTGGTGCCCGTCGGCAATATAGAGCGTCTTGTCATGAAACGCCTCTGTGATTTTTTGCGTATCGGTCGGGTCATCAATACGCCAAAAGCGGTGAACAACGCCGTCTTCGTCAGAGAACTCCAAGTCAGGCGCATTTGTCGTATAACCGGACATTAACCTATCGACTGCCCGCTGCGGGTCTTGATACAGGCAGTAAATCTGACTGAAATTGCAGTGTGTAGCATCCATCAAGGCGTAGCGGTCACCTCGTGCCTTGGGTAAAATTTCCTCGTGCGGCAACACAACGCCGGCCGCAAACGGCTCCAAACCGACATCGCCGATGATGCCGGTAATCTTGCGGCGCGTGCCTCTGTCATCAAACTCCTCTTGATACACCGTAAACGAAGGCGCGTCATCGGTCGCCAAAATCCCGCCGCCCAACCAGTCTTTTAACGTTTCCGCCGCCTCGCCGTAATCAGTCGGCTTCTCCAAGCGGATGACATTATATTTGTTTTTTGCCAGCAATGCCTGCTCTTCTTTGTCATAAATGATGTCATAAGGCGGGCAGACAAGCAGCGTGATGTCACCTGCCTCAGGTGTGTACCGCAGAGCGCGGAATGGAAATACGTTAGCCATAAAATAACCTCCCAATGTATTTATGTCGTATTATACCATATATTCCCCCTGCTGACAATGCATGGAATAGAAAATTTCTGATAAACTATAGCAAGAGACAATCACACACAAGGAGGAAGTTTGTTATGCAGACACGATTTTTATGCGGTGTCAGTGTTGGCGTTGTTGCCGGGGCTGCACTGGCTGCCGCTATTTTGCCCATTGATAAACGAACTTTACGAAAATCGCCGCCCGCCCGTGCCTTGAAATCCATGGGAAAGATCATTGACCACGTCACGTAGGGGCGTTGCTGAACAGTTGCGCGGCGTCGTGAGGCGTGACAAGCGAGCGATGTAAAAACATCGCCGCTCTACATATAAAAATTTTCATAAAAAATCATGTAAAAAACACTTGCCATTCACGCCGTGTTCATGGTATACTTTCTAGTAATTAGGGATGCATATCCCACAGAAAAAGAGGAGGAAATACATAATGGCAAAGTATCGTAAATCATGCAAACGAACGGCATCGTTTCTACTTGCGCTGGCGATGTTGTTCACCCTCGTGCCCGTATTTGGAGCGAACGCGGCACAGGCACAGACGGGTACGCCGTCAACACCTGAGAATGTCAATGACATTCCGGGCATAACGCACACGCAAATTGCCAACAGTGGTGTTGGCAGCGATCTCCGCTTCAATGTATTGGAAATCGCGCCGAATGCGCCTGTACGCGTCTTGGCAGGTTTGCCGCGCTACGGACAGGTTGAAGGATTCCGCACCGTCGGCCAAATGGCAACAAGCTACGGTGAAGCGGGCTATGATGTCGTTGCCGCCATGAACACCGGCTTATTCGGACTGGGTGTCCCTGCGGGGACACAAGTTGCATCGCAGGGTGCGTTCATCCGTGATGGCATTCTTATGCGCAACTGGGGCCCGGGCGGCACATCCGAATATGTCGGCGCAGAGCAATATCTTTTGGGATGGAAAGCCGACGGCACCTTTGTCTACGGATTGAACCCCTTCCATACCATGAACCTTTCGGTCAACGGTGGTGCGCCTCGTACCTTTACGGGGCTGAATACGGGCCGCGGAGACTTCCAAGGAAATCCGCCTCCATGGAGCGACCTGATACTGTGGACAGAACACTTCGCCCCGGAAGCTGTCACGCCGGCTGCGCGCTTAGCAGGCGCACGGGATGTTTATCTTGAAGTACTGTCAGGGCGTATGGCGTTTGGCGAAACGCTGACTATGCGTGTCGTGCAAGCGGCACATGACGGGGTCAATAACGCCGTCATCGCGCCCGACCACGCCCGCCTTGTGGCAAGAAATGCCGCTGACGTCGCTTTCTTAAACGGGTTGAATGTCGGCGATATAGTCACCATTAACCATACAGTCACCAATCGCAGCACAAATACACCGGACCCGCGCATCAATCACATCACATTCCCCGCAATGCCGAACTTCACTTGCACGGTGGATTGGACAGAAGTGGTGGAAGCAGTTCCTGCTGCGCTTTGGGTACATCGTGATGGTATAGACCATAACATTACACAAGGGCAAAGCGGCGGCCTTGTTTGGAACTCATATCGCCCCCGCACCGTCTTTGGCGTAACGGCCGATGGCACACAGCTATGGGCTGTTGCCAGCGGCAACAGCAGCGGTATGAGCATTCCGCAAGCACGCCAGCAGTTGGTCGACCGCGGGGCCGTCAATGTTTGGAACTTCGACGGCGGCGGCAGCTCGACCATGACCATCGGCAATACGTTAGTGACGTTCGCCGCCGGCATGAGCGGTGGTGTGCCGTCGACATTCCAACGCTCTATTGCTAACGGTATGGTGCTGGTGCGCGACAACCAACCACCCATCACCGGCAGTTATGCCGTGACGGTGGACGGCGCTTACGTCGGCACATTTGATGTCGGCGAAACCGTTTCCCTCGAAGTCCTGCGTGCAGGCTTCAGCATCCGCGCTGTCGGCGGTTTGGCCGGCATTACGCCGACCATCGACGGCACAGATTTGGTATTCACCATGCCGGATAGGGCCGTAGACATTACGCTGGTTGTTGTCAGTGTGCCCAGAGCCGGCGGACGTGTCGGCAGCTTCCTGAACCAAGCCGGCCCGACAAACGAAGTTCACATTGGACCGTGGGTTTCGGGCGTCGGCACACCGGTAGCACCGGGCGGCTCGACGTTGACAGGCATGGCAGGCAACCCGCTCGTCATGAATATCACAGCGGCAGACGCAGGAGTACATCCGCAGCTCCGCCGCCAGTTCTGGCACTTGACAACGGCCGGCTCGCTCAATACCGCCGGTGCCGGTGCGTTTGTCAACCAAAATCTGCGTGCCGATGAGCATTACATCAGCTACCGTGTCGTAGCCACAATGCCTTTTAACATCCGTGTCCACGCCCACCAGCCCGGCTATCGTGGTGTAGGTGAAAGTTGGAGAAGTGTTCTTGGTACAGGCACAACAAGCGGTTTTGCACCTGCCGATACACACGAAGGCAAAATCAGCTTGGCCGACATCATCGCATTCAACGCCAACCTGGCCGACAGCAACATCGCTGTGGTAAACGGCTTTGAAATTTGGGGTGACCAAAACTATGCGGGTGGCGGAAACATCAGCGTCGAAAAATTCGACTGGTATTATGCGCCTCCGGCATACGGCATCATCCTTGGCGACCGCATGGGATTTGTCGATCCCGATACATTAGACGGCTTGCTCACGCCGGCGGCCGACTTTACCGTCGGACAAACCATAGTCATTGAACTCGATGTTGGCGGTTTGGCGGGCGTAAGCATCCCCGCGCTCGGTGGCATCAACTACTCGCTCTTTGCCGCGGGCGGCAGGTTCTTTGCCTCTTTCGCCATGCCGGACGACAACTTAGAGTTAGACGTCGTAGGTGGTGAAAGAGACTATGTATACTTGATTAATGAGGACTTCGAAGGGCTGACAGAGCTGCCCGAAGACTGGTGGCTCGCCAATGCAGCCAGCGATCTTGCGGTCAATGTTCAAGACGGCACGCTGACGCTGGACAACGGTGCGGTATCTGGGCATACTTTGATTATGCTGCCCGTCGATGTCTGGGATTTTGACCTTGGCTACACAGCCACCTCAGCCGGCCGTCATGATACACGTCTCCGTGTGCAAGATGATATGCTGAGAGGCGGGCACAACCATTACGGCCTCGCCACCGTCATCCTGCCCGGCAATCCGAACGCCAACGTCATCGTCGGTCTGCCGCGCTTTACCGATGAAAACATCATGCGTGACGACACGCAATTTCAAACAGGCAACTGGCCTGCCGAAAATCGTCCCGGTCCGTTTGCCGCCGCCTCAACGCACGATTGGCTTTATCGCGTCCGCGGCACGCAGCTGACCATCTATAAAGACGGTGCCTATTTCGTCAGCATGGACATCACCGACTATTATCGCGGTGTTATGGGCAACAACCCCGGCGACGCCGGCTTCTTGCAACTCGGCGCAAATTCCGGCAGCATCGCCCTATTCGGGTTCAGTACGACAGTTGTCTACGACAATGTCTTCGTGCGCGTGCCTGCAAATGTTGAGCCCGAAGAAACGCCGAACATTTCGATTAACTTCCCCGGTGAATTTTTGACGGGCTTTGCGACAACTAACTATACCATCAATGGCGTTGCTGTCGATTTTTCCGCCGGTGGCGTAATAACCAACTCGACGGCAATTGATCCCGCATGGTTTGGCACAACGCTGAGCATCGTCCGTGTAGGTGACGGTGAAGACACCTCTGATAGCAAGCCGCAAATGCTCTTTGTTCCCGCCCGCCCCGCCGCGCCGACGGGCCTGACGGCTGTGGCAACAAGCTCAGCGACGATAAATGACGGCCGCATCACCGGCGTCACCACTGCGATGGAATTTAGCACCGACGGCGGCGACACTTGGACTAACGCAACAGGCATCGAAATCACCGGCTTGGCGCCCGGTGCTGTGCGGGTACGTGTTCGCGGTACGGCAACAGGCTTTGCCGGCCTGGCGGCAATGTTGACCATCGAGGTCGGCGCGATCGACACCTGGGCTGAAGCTGAAGACACACCAAACAGCTGGGCCATTCCCGATATGATTCGTGCCCGTCAGCACGGCATCGTCGGTGACGCGTTGCCGCAAGGCGTTCTCTACCGTCAAGGCGCACCGCGCTGGTACATCGCCGAATTGCTGGCCAGCTACATGGTTGTCTATACAGGCTTGCCAACCATTAACGACGTTGTAAGTGACTGGAAAGACAGAACCGGCGCCGATATTACCCCGACCCCCGGCCCGTTCTTCCCCGATATCCCGGAAACCCACCCGCTGTTCGATGAAATCCAAGCCTTGGCGATCATGGGCATCCTGCAAGGCGGCGAATTCGGCGGCGTATTTGGCTTCGGACCCGATTACACCTTGACGCGCGCACAAGCCGCTGTTGGCTTGGCACGTATGATGGAAGTGTTGGGCTATACCACCATAGGTTTCCCGCCGGCGATCGATTTTGCCGATTGGCATATTGGCGGCGGAGGGGGCGGCATCCAGTCTTGGGCGCGTGACGCCGTGGCATTCTTATACTACCACGAAGTCATGCTCAGCACGGCCACTACCGGCACCCCGCCCGGCGACCCGCTCTTCATCTTCAACCCCAACTTCGAGTTCCACACCCAACAACTGCTCACCGGCATGGTGCGCATGTTGCTGGAAACCGATTGGAGAAATCCGCCGACTCCGCCCGAGGGCGTCGTTCTGTTCGACTTGTTTGATTTGCCGACCAGTGGCTGGGTCATCACTGATGCAGGTGGCGGCACAGCTCAAGTCACCAACGTTGGCGGTGCATACACTTTTGTCAACAGCGGTGGTGGTCGGCCAAACGCACTCTTTGAGTTTGATGCCGAAATGGCCGAGACAATGACTTGGCCGCGTGAAATGTGGCCGTACATCACACTGCACTTTGACATTGAAGTGGCAAGTGAAGCAGCCATTTTGACATACGACTGGGACACATACTCTGTCTACAGCATCTTTGTCAACGGCGCGTTTGTTGACTTGTTGCCCGACTTCTCCAACTGGCAAAATTACTTCAGCAATGCGGGCGACCTCTTGTCAGGCCACTATACCGGCACACGGACGCTGCATCAGCTGCTCAACAGCCGTTTTGCAACCCTTCCCACTAATGAACCCGATGTCTTTCACTTTGAGTGGATTGACTTTGTAGAAGACACCTTTGTCTTCGCCGGCATGCAGTTCTGGCCAGTCGGCGGCAACATAACAGTGCGCGAATTTCGCCTCACCATGCCGTTCGATATGTTTGCGCCGGTATCAATGATTAATTTACCCTTGGCATAGTAAACCAACTAAATATTTCCAAAGCCCCGCACCTTATCGTGCGGGGCTTTTCGTGATTTTATCGCCAATTGATAGGGTGTTTTACAGGCATTTGTCAGGTATTTTGCAGGGCGTCGTAAGGAAAACGAGGCATTTTGCGGGCAAGGGCACCCGGGTTCTCTTGATAAAATGGCCAGTCGGTGCAGCCAAGCGAATGATTTCCCCGAGCTGCGCACGACATATCTCAACCACAACATATAGTGTTATGTCAACTTTGTGCATCAGTCAACCACAACATACAGGTTGTCAAAAGCGAAAAACAGAACATAAGTATCGAACAAAAATGCGCCAAAAACTCGTAATCAAGCTATATTTCTGCAGAAAAAGCAATCAATTTACTAAAAAGGGCTTGCAATTTACGGCGCGATAGAGTATACTGTGACCATATAGTGGGATAGTGTGGGGAAGTATCCCATATGTGGAATTCGCCGGATACGAGACGTAACAAGGAGGTGGGCATAATATGACCGGTAAGTATAATCATAGCATTGACAGTAAGAGCCGTATGTCGCTGCCCGCCAAACTGCGTGAAGAGTTGGGCGATAGTGTGTATTTGGTTAAGGGCAACGACAAGTGCTTGACAGTTTATTCACTCGAACATTGGGCAGCATTTGAAGCCAAACTAAAAAGTGAAATAGGTTCTCAGGCGCGGAAGTTACAGCGTGCTATCTGTGCCAGCGCCGTCCGCTGCGATGTCGATGCACAGGGCCGGATCGTTCTCCCCCAGGAGTTGCGTGCCTATGCCGGGCTTGAACAAGAAGCTGTCATCGTTGGTGTCATCGATCGGGCTGAGCTGTGGCAACCTGACAGATGGCAAGCTTTCGATGAAGAGTTTACCGCCGATGACCTGGCAAACGCCATGGATGAATATGGCTTCTAATTTTCATCTGCCCGTCATGCTCAACGAGTGCTTGGACGCGTTAGCAATTAGGCAAGACGGCGTTTATCTTGACGCGACGTTAGGGCGCGGCGGACACAGCGCGGCCATCGCACAGCGTGGCGGCAAAGTCATCGCCATTGACCGAGATGCTGAAGCCATTGCCTATGCGCAGGCACACTATCCCGAGATCACTGTTCTGCGCGGCAATTACGCGCAAATGGATGTCTTGCTCAGTCGGCTTGGCATTACAAAACTGGACGGCATTTTATATGACTTAGGCGTATCGTCGCCGCAGATAGATCAAGCCGAACGCGGTTTCTCTTATATGAAAGATGCGCGTTTAGATATGCGCATGGACATCGCACAATCGCTGACCGCATACGATGTCGTCAATCGATTTTCCGTCGCTGAGCTGATGTGCATCCTGCGCGACTACGGCGAAGAACGATACAGTTTTCAAATCGCCAATGCTATCGCGCGGCAGCGCGGCATTGCCCCCATTGAAACGACGTTGCAGCTCGTCGAAATCATCAAGCAAGCCATGCCGCCCAAAGCCCGCCGTGAGGCGCAACATCCCGCCATGCGTGTGTTTCAAGCGTTGCGCATATCCGTGAATGATGAACTGACATCATTGCAAGACAGCCTGTACAAGGCCATCGCGTTGCTCAACCCAAATGGACGCCTGGCTGTTATAAGTTTCCACTCCCTTGAAGATCGAATCGTTAAGACCACCATGAAGTCACAATCGTTGACCTGTGTCTGCCCTCCCAAAAGCCCTATATGTCAATGTAATCATGCACCGACCTTGCGGCTGATTTCAAAAAGGGCCATTACGGCGCCCCCTGATGAATGCATTGCCAACTCCCGCGCCAAAAGCGCAAAGCTCAGAGTTGCAGAAAAGATATAAAAACAAATTCATGTCTCTTCTTAACTAAATGAAAGGAGCCCTCACTATGCCAACACCACAAATCGCGCCTGATTATTCCCGTTTTGAGCGACGACAAATCGTTGTAGAGCCGGAAGTGCCATTGGAATTGCTCGAAGAAGAGCAAGCATTACAGGCACCGAAAAAGATTATAGAAAAGACCCGCATACCATACAAAGTGTTGGCGGCATTTGCTGTTGTCGCGGCATTGCTAGTCGCTGTCATTTTCAGTTACAATCGCATGTGGACGGTCAATGCTGAAAATCTACGACTTGAACGTGCCTTGCAAGCACTGCAAATGGAGGAACAAGCCTTGCTGCAAGAATTTGCCGGTGGGCTGACAATACATGAAATTACTGCTGAGGCGCGCGGAATCGGCATGTTGCCGCCTGCGCCCGACCAGGTTGTGCATGTCAACCTAGGCGGCCAAGATCGCGCAGTAGTTTATACACAAGAGGGATTCTTGGAACGCATTTGGAATTGGGTCACGGGATTATTCGGCTAGTTCTATCATACAACGCCGGGAAATAAGATTGTAATGCTGGGTAGAGGGTGCTATGAAGCGGCTACCGCGCTGCGCCCATTTGCATTTTTTACAACGACAACAGGAGGAAGATGACGATGGAAAACATTAACACTAAACGTGCACGGCGAAAAATTGATAAACGCATTTGGGTCATTGCCGTGTTGTTTAGTTTTGTCGTTTTCATCTTCCCTGTTGCACAATTGTATCATATTCAGATTGTGCAGCATGACCACTTTACGCAACTGGCACAGAACCAGCAGACGAGCAATACCGTCATTCATCCCAATCGTGGCAGAATTCTTGACCGTAATGGTGTCGTGTTGGCACAAAGCATCAGTGTTGAAACAGTGGTTATCAATCCGTCGCAAATTCGAGCGACCCAAACGCGTACGGTTGATGAGACGCGTGCGCTTGTGGCACAAGGGCTGTCGGAAATTCTCGACAATGTAAGTGAACAGTGGATTTATGCACGTGCTGAGCGCAGCTTTTCCGGAAACGAGTATATTGCGCGGCGCGTTGACCGTGAGGTTGCCGGCAGCGTACGGGAGTTTACCCGTGAAAATCGATTGGGCGACATTATTCACTTGATTCCTGACACCAAGCGCGTATACCCGCTCAACGATGTTGCTTCACACATCGTCGGCTTTACCGGTTTTGAAAACACGGGTCTGCATGGCGTTGAAATGCGTTTTGATTCATTCTTGAGCGGTGTACCGGGTCAAATTGTCAACGTGCAGGACGCATCGGGCAATGTTGTGCCTTTTCAGTTTGAACGTTACATCGACGCGAGCGATGGCAATGATGTTGTGCTGACCATTGATTCTTCAATTCAATATTTCCTTGAAAATGCCTTGCGCGAGGCTGTTGAAGTTAATCATGTTCAACAACGTGCCCAAGGCATTGTTTACAATGTACAAACAGGCGAAATTCTTGCCATGGCAACCATGGGGAATTTCGATCTCAACGAACCGTTTGCCTTGACCGATTCCGCTGCATTGACTCAACTCGAAACGTTGGAAGGCGAAGAACGAGACGCCTTCCTGTATCAGCAACGTAACGAAATGTGGCGATTGAAATCGGTGAACGATATTTATGAGCCCGGCTCGGTGTTTAAGGTCATTACAGCAGCCATTGGGCTGGAAGTGGGTGCTGTGCGTCCTGAGGATATGTTCAATTGCACAGGCAGCTTGAAAGTACAGGGCTGGGATTATCCCATTGGTTGTGTGCGGCGGCACGGGCACGGGTCGCTGAACTTTATAGAAGGCATGCATATGTCGTGCAATCCCGTCTTTATGCAGGTGGGGCAACGCATTGGCGGTGAAGTGTTTTATGAGTACCTCGAAGCCTTTGGGCTACTGTCGCGCACAGGTATTGACCTACCGGGCGAGGCCAACAGCTACGTCATGAGCCGTGAACGTATGCGCACGCCGCTGGATGTTTCGATGACATCGTTTGGGCAGAGCAATCTGTTTACACCGCTGCAGGTTATGACTTCTGTCGGCGCAGTCGCGAATGGTGGAAGGTTGATGCGTCCGTTTGTTGTGCGTGAGGTGCGCGATAGTGAGGGGCAGTTGATTGAAAGTTTTGAGCCGTACATGGTGCGGCAAGTCATCAGTGAGGAGACCTCGCGTATCGTCAATGAAATGTTAGAAGGCGCAGTCACGGACGGCACAGGGCGCAACGGCGCAGTAGCAGGCTTTCGTGTGGCGGGCAAGACCGGTACATCAGAGAAAATCAACCCCGAGACCGGTGCGCGTTGGGACGCATCATACGGTAAATATATTGTGTCATTTTTGTCATATGCGCCAGCTGATAATCCCAAAATCGCGGTGTTGATTACTTTAGATGAGCCCATGCCACCCGGACAGCCCAATAATTTCCGCACCGGTGGCCGCATGGCGGCACCAGCCGCACGGCGTGTATTAGAGCAAGCCTTGCCCCATTTAGGTGTTGAGCGGCAGTATGCTGATGCCGACAGAGAAATGATGAATGTCAACATACCAAATGTGATGAATTTATCGGCAGAAGAGGCGCGGCGTACATTGCAAGGACGACACTTGAGTGCTCGTACCGAGGGTGATGGCAGCATGGTTACAGGGCAGCGGCCTGCGGCGGGCGCGACGGTGCTGAGCGGCACAGAAGTCATTCTTTACATGGGCGTGCCCGTACCCGACGCGATGGTCGATGTGCCTGACGTAATCGGCATGAGTCAATCCGACGCGCGAGCAGCACTGGAAAATGTGGGGCTGTTCATTCGCTTTGCCGGAACAGTAGGTGCCAGTAGTGGTCGTGTAATTGCTGAACAACAGTCGAACCCCGCAGGCGAGCAAGTGCCCAAAGGCAGAGTCATTGAAGTGACGTTTTTTGATGATATAATGTATTGATACAAAGTCGCCGTACATAAGGCGTGACAGGAGAAAATATGCAACTATCCCAGCTCATCTCTCATAATCTTTCAACTGACTGCGACATCACTGTTGTGGTTGATGACTCACGCCGTGCCGTACCCGGCGCGCTCTTTGTTGCTGTCAAAGGTGCTGACAGCGATGGGCATGATTATATCGACGCTGCCATGCGCAACGGCTGTGTTGTCGTAGTGTGCGAACGACCGAATGACTATCCGCATATTTTGGTCGAGGATGCGCGTGCCGCATTGGTACAGATTGCTGCTAACTTTTACGGAAATCCCGCGAAACAACTGACCATGGTAGGCGTGACCGGCACAAACGGCAAAACTTCGGTGACTAAGATTACCGCTGATTTGCTTGGTAAGCTGAGCGGTATGCCGTGCGGCCGCATTGGAACGAGTGGCGTATACATCGGCGAACAATACAGTGAAAGTGAACGTACCACGCCCGGTACATTGGAGTTGCAGGAAATCTTAGCACGCATGGTCAAAGTCGGCTGCCGATATTGCGTCATGGAAGTATCTTCTCACGCTCTCGATCAACGCCGCGTGGGCGGTTTGCAGTTTCAAACGGCAGCATTTACAAATTTAACGCAAGACCATCTCGACTACCACGGTACGATGGAGAATTATTACCAAGCCAAGCGCAAGTTGTTTGACATTTGTGATTTTGCTATAGTTAATATTGATGATGTTTACGGATTGCGTTTGTTCGGCGAAATTGGTTGCTTGAAACAGTCGATTGCTGTTGATAATGCCGACGCCGACTGGCGGGCGCAGGATGTTAAGCTCAAAAGTGATTGCGTGGAATTCGGCTATGATAATTCGGTATTTGTTTGGCACACGCCCGGGAAATTTTCGGTTTATAACGCCCTGACTGCCATTGCCATTTGTGCGCATGTTGGCTATGCGCCGAGTGATGTTGCGGCTGTCATGCAAGTATTGCACCCAACAGCCGGACGCATGGAAGCTCAGCCTTTACAGGGCGCGCAGTTTACGTGTGTTGTAGATTTTGCACATACACCTGATGCCATTGCTAATGCTTTGCGGGCAGCGCGGGGCTTTACGCGGGGAAAATTGATAGCCTTGTTCGGTTGTGGCGGTGACCGCGATGCCAAAAAGCGATCTTTAATGGCGCAAGCAGCGTGTCAAGCTGCCGATTACGTTATCATTACCAGTGATAACCCGCGCTATGAAGAGCCGATGGCAATCATTGATGATATTTTAACCGGCGCGAGCGGTGAATTTACTGTGGAGTGTGACCGACAGACGGCCATTAGACGAGCTTTGCAGAAGGCGCGGGCCGGCGATGTCGTCATGGTATTGGGCAAGGGTGACGAGAATTACTTAGACATCAAAGGCGTAAAATACCCGTATAGCGACGCGGAAGCAATCGCGGCGGCATGGGAGGCGTTACAGCATGGATAAATTGGCGATCGGATTTGCCGTAGCATTTATTGTTAGCGCGCTGTCAGGACTATTCCTTGTGCCAATGCTGCAGCGGTTTAAGATGAAGCAGCAGATTTTAGAAATTGGTCCGAAATGGCATATGAGCAAACAAGGCACACCTATGATGGGCGGACTGATGTTTATTATCGGCACAATAGTTGCCAGTGTATTGTTGGGCATACAAAGCCAACAGCGTGAATGGTTGCTCATTCTTGTTTTTGCATTACTCAATAGTGCCATTGGCTTGATAGATGACCTGGCCAAAGTCAAGCGCAAGCAAAATCGCGGACTGTCGGTACTGCAAAAGCTATTTTTGCAATTGGCATTTTCGGCGGCGTTTATCACGGCATTGTACTGGATGAATTTGATGGAGTCGGGCGTGTATATTCCTTTCACAAATATCACACTTATATTGCCATGGGTCTTGTTTTTGCTGTTGGCGATCCTGTACAATACCTTTATCGTCAATGCCGTCAATTTGACAGACGGCGTCGACGGGCTTTGCACAGGGGTGACCATTCCCATCGCGCTGTTTTTTGTGTTGGTTGCCGTATCACGCGGAACGCCGGATATGGCAATATTCCCCGTGGCGCTGGCAGGCGGTTTATTGGGGTTTTTATTGTATAATTTCAACCCTGCTAAGGTTTTTATGGGCGATACCGGGTCGCTCTTTCTTGGTGGCGCAGTGTGTGGTATGGCGATGGCCTTTGAAATGCCTTTAATTCTAATTGTCGTGGCTGTGGCGTATATTATAGAGGCATTATCGGTCGTGATACAAGTGAGTTATTTCAAAGCATCAGGCGGCAAGCGTGTGTTCAAAATGACGCCCATTCACCATCACTTTGAAATGAGTGGTTGGAGCGAGAAAAAGTTGTTTTTTGTATTTACATTGGGTACGGTGTTGCTTTGCACCATTGCGTATATTTGGGCGATATAAATGTCATTGTAAAAAAGGGGTTGCCCTATGATAACGAAAGGAGTCATCATGCAAGACGTCAGACCGCGACAGCAAGCTACACAACCAGAAGCCCGCGGCGAAGACGTTGCCTACGGGCACATTGATTTGCCTTTTTTGCTGCTGATGCTTGCCATTTCGGCTATTGGCATTATTATGATGTTTTCGGCGAGCTATGCCTCGGCGGTGCGAAGCGGATTACCGCCGAGTTATTTCTTTTTGCGACAAGGTCAGTTTTATCTCGCTGGGCTAGTTATTATGGGCATTTTAAGTCGTGTGAATTATCAAATTTATAAGATGGCGGCACCATTTATTCTTGTTGGTGTGACGGTGTTGCTGGCATTGGTGCTGATTGCCGGCGAGTCGCGCGGCGGTGCGCGACGGTGGTTTAATCTTGGCTTCCAATTCCAACCGTCGGAGCTGGCAAAGCTGGGTATTGTCATTATTTTTGCGACAATGATTGTCATGTTTGGGCGGCGGATGGAAAAATTTAAGTATGGCGTATTGCCGTTTGGCTTTATTTTGTTATTGTTCTGTGGATTGGTGCTGTTACAACCGCATTTGTCGGGTGCGATCATCATTGGCTCGGCGGGTATGGCGATGATGTTTGTCGGTGGGGTTAAGAAACGATTTTTTGCTATTTTGATTGCTGGTGGCACGACGGCAGCCTTTTTGGCGTGGCAGTATATGCCGCATGTTCGGTCGCGCATTAGGGTTTGGCAAGATCCATTTATTGCCCCGCGCGGGGCGGGGTTTCAGCCTATCCAATCGTTGTATGCCATCGGGCCGGGCGGACTGTTTGGGTTAGGTTTAGGACAAAGTCGTCAAAAATTTGGTAGCTTGCCTGAGCGGCATAATGACTACATCTTTTCGATTGTCGCCGAAGAGCTTGGCTTTGTCGGGGCATCGTTGATTATTATCTTGTTCATTTTACTTATTTGGCGTGGTTTTTGGCTGGCATTGCAAATGCGGGACAGGTTTGGAAAACTGCTTGTCTGCGGCATTATGACGTTGTTGTCGTTGCAGACGTTCTTGAACATCGGTGTTGTCACCAATTTGCTGCCTGCAACGGGTGTAAGTATGCCATTTTTCAGTTATGGCGGCACGGCACTGGTGGTACAGTTGGCACAAATGGGTATTGTGCTGAATGTATCGAAATACATTCCGGCAAAGAGGGAAGGGTAGAGTTGTCAAGTAGCGTGCAAGGCGTGACAGACAGAGCTGCCAAACAGCCGCCCGACAAAAATGGAGCCCGTAAGATTTTCGCCGATAGATGGAAATGGGAGGGCGGAATTTTGTCGAGTAGGTGGCGTTGCGAGGCGTGACAGGGAGGATTAATTTTGAGAATAATTTTCGCTTGCGGTGGCACGGGCGGGCATATCAATCCCGCCATTGCGCTGGCCAAAATGATTCGCGAACGGCGGCCGTGCAGCGGTGTGCTATTTGTCGGCGGCGATAAGGGCATGGAAAACAAGCTTGTACCACGTGAAGGTTTTGAAATTCGGAGCATTTCTAGCCGTAGCTTCAGTCGCAAAATGACGCCGGCGGGATTTTGGAAAAATGTCAAGACTACCATTGGTATGGCAGATGTATTGCGGCAAGCGGGTAGAATTATTGACGAGTATCGCCCCGATATTGTTGTCGGCACAGGCGGATACGCGGCATTTCCCATGGTGCGACAAGCTGCTAAGCGTGGTATTAAGACTGCTATCCATGAGTCCAATGCCGTGCCGGGATTGGCAACGCGGGCATTGGCAGGGCGTGTTGACAAGGTTATGGTCGGGTTTAACGACTGCGTCAAACATTATCGTCGCAAAGATCACCTTGTGGTGACAGGCACGCCGGTACGTGAGGAGTTTATCTACACGCAAAAAGCGGCGGCAAAGCGCGCGTTGGAGCTAGATGATCGCCCTGTCGTCGTCGTATATTTTGGCTCACTCGGTGCGCGTGAGATGAATAAAATGATGGTTGATTATATCGATAGCTTGCGAAAAACAGAGGCATTTCAGCTTATTTATGCGACCGGTACATTTGGCATGCGCTGGATGCCCGAGCGTATCGCGGCACACGGCATTGACTTGGCGCAGTCGCCGTTTATCCGTATGGAGGAATACATTTATGATATGCCAAACGCTGTCGCGGCAGCCGACTTACTTATTACACGAAGCGGCGCGTCTACCTTGACTGAAATGGCCGTGACAGCAACACCGGCCATTCTCATCCCGTCGCCAAATGTCACGGGCAATCAGCAAGAAAAAAATGCCCGTATGGTAGAGCCACATGGCGGCGCAGTTGTGATTTTGGAAAAAGATTGCAACGGACAGAGGTTGTATGAAACTTCGATTGATCTGTTGCGATCGCCGAAAAAATTGGAAAAGATGAACGCCGCTATGCGCGGTTTGGCGATTTTGGATGCCAATGAGCGCATTTATCGGACGATTATGGATTTGGTTGATGCCGAATAGTCGCTCGTTAAAATTTTGCTGCCATGACAGAATCGCGGTTCTGTCGTCACTGCGCCAATTTTAACGACAAGACAGCATCACAAGGTTCGAAAGACCAATGTTGCAGATATGTTCTAGCCATCATTCCTACATTAGCAAGCCGTGACGCATATCGAAAATTCCGCATAGAATGGTCTAGTTTTCTATGCGGAGGGCAAAAAAATGAGTTATTTTCAAATCAACGGCGGTCGGCGATTGCGCGGAGAACTTAATGTTCAGGGAGCCAAAAACAGCGTATTGCCTATCCTGGCGGCAACGGTACTGCTCGAAGGGCAGAGTGTGATTAAGAATTGCCCGCGGCTGCGCGATGTTGACATCACTTTGCAGATTTTACGGCACTTGGGCTGCAAAGTTACACGAAACGGCAATGAAATCACCGTTGATGCGTCAACGGTGACCTGTGCCGATGTGCCGCATGAACTGATGGATAGCATGCGCTCGTCAATTGTTTTTATGGGTGCGTTGCTGGCGCGATGTGGTGAAGCGACGGCGGGCATGCCGGGGGGGTGCGACATTGGGTTGCGTCCCATTGATTTACATCTCAATGCTTTGGGTAAGTTGGGGGCTGAGATTTATACCGAAGGCGGGCGCATTGTCACTAAAGCTGAACGGCTCAAAGGCTGTGATATTGCGCTGACTTTTCCGAGCGTCGGGGCGACCGAAAATGCCATGCTGGCGGCAAGCAGAGCAGAGGGATTGACGCGTATTCAGAATGCCGCCTGCGAACCTGAAATTGTCGATTTAGCGCGTTTTCTCATGTCTTGCGGTGTGCGTGTTGGTGGTGCCGGTACGCCGACAATCAGCATTCGCGGTGGATTGACGGCGCGCGAAGTAACGCATACAGTGATCGCTGATCGCATTGTGGCGGCGACATATATGGCGGCTGTGGCAGCTGCAGGCGGTGAGGTGTGGCTCAACAAAGTTGATACGCGTCAATGCGGCGCGGTCATCGCCGCATTGACGCAGGCGGGTTGCCGCATTGAGATCCATGCCAGCCGGCTGTATGTTGAGCAAACGGGCAGGCTGCAAGCCGTGCCATTGCTGAAAACCATGCCGTATCCAGGCTTTCCGACCGACGCGCAAGCGCCGCTAATGGCAGCGTTGACAAAAGCACAAGGCACATCGGTGGTTGTTGAGACTATTTTTGAAAATCGTTACCGACATGTCGGTGAGTTGGCGCGGATGGGGGCGGACATCAAGATTGAAGGACGCGCGGCTGTGGTGATGGGCGTAGAGGCCTTGCAAGGGGCGCGTGTCGAAAGTCCTGACCTGCGCAGTGGCGCGGCATTGGTGGTGGCGGGACTGGGCGCGAACGGTACGACGCAAGTCAACAATATCAAATACATTGACCGCGGGTATGACAGATTAGAAGACGCATTGGTGGCGATTGGCGCGGATATTGTGAGGGTGCAGGGATAAAGGAGAGTTTATAAATATGCCGAACGAAAGAAATGCTGTCCGCAGCAGGCGACAGCGGAGACAAAGCTTATTATTACGTTTGTTTATCGTGCTTATTATCGCCGGTGTGTTGTTGCTGGCGTCAATGCTGTTTTTTCGCGTCGAGTATGTCGTTATTGAGGGCGCGACGCACCACAGTATCGAAGAAATCCAAGCTGTAGCGGATGTAGGTACGGGACGAATGCTTTTTGCGACGCCGCGCAGGCGCGTACGGCAACGACTGCTCAATGCTTTTCCCTACTTGCGCGATGTCAATGTTCGGCTGCGGTTGCCCGGCACAATTGTGTTGCAATTGGATGAGCGGCAAGCCATGGCGTATATTGACCAGGATGGGCAGCGGTGGATGATTGACTATTATGGGCGATTGTTGGAGGTCACTGCGCCGAATACTGAAGTGGTCGGCTTTGCCCTGCGTGGCATAGGGCTGTACGAACCACAAGTCAACACGTACTTCAGTTCGCCTGATCATGTGCAACAGCAAACGTATGAATTATTGTTGCCGGCGTTTCGCAAGCATGGCTTTTTAGATTCGCTTGATGAGCTCGACTTGACGGCGTTGGCCGACATTACTTTTTCATTGCACGGACGGTTTACTGTGCGATTGGGCGTGATTAGTGATTTGGACTACAAACTGCGCCTGTTGACAGAAATGTTGCAACAGCTTGAACAAGAGCGCCCAAACGCTCGCGGTACAATTACTTTGGTTGATGCGGCAGAGCAACGGCGGGCGTTGTTTAGCGAAGATATTGACTGGGTGGAATAGGGGCTGCCGCGGACAAAAATTAAACAATTTTCCGAATCATTCAAATGCGAACTCACAAAGGTGCAGTGCTGTACGTGGTCGACGAGTTGGGCCGTCCTATGCATAACAATTGCAAGCAACGAAATCGAAAGGTATAGGATTGAAATCTTGTCGAACAGTTGGCATATACAAGGCGTGATAATAAGCTGCTAAATCGCCGTGTAAAGAAATTTCAAACAATTGCAAGAAAAAGCTTGACCAAACGCATTTTTTTAGGTAGAATAGAGAAGCGAAACTTTCTAGGGTTTACATAACAAAAGATAAGCATAAAGAATAGAGGTGCATTTCATGCGTATCGAACTTGAAGATGTCGGCGGCCAACGGGTTGTCAATATTAAGGTAATCGGCATTGGTGGCGGCGGCAATAACGTTATTAACCGCATGATTAAAAACAATGCGGCAGATGTGGATTACATTGCTGTCAACACCGACAAGCAACAGCTTCGCACATTGGACGCAACGACAAAAATCCAAATTGGTGAAAAATTGACGCGCGGACAAGGCGCGGGCGCGGACCCGGAAGTAGGGCGCAAGTCGGCCGAGGAGACACGTGCCGAATTGGCTACGGCGTTGGAAAACACAGACATGCTGTTCTTGACGGCGGGCCTTGGCGGCGGCACGGGTACTGGTGCTGCGCCTGTGATTGCCGACATTGCGCACGAGATGGGGATTTTAACGGTTGCTATCGTAACCAAGCCGTTTAAGTTTGAGGGTGCGTTGCGTATGGAGCAGGCTGAGCGCGGTATTGAGGAATTGTATACGCGTGTCGATTCGTTGGTGGTGATTCCAAATGAGAATTTGAAATTGGTGTCAGAACAGCGCATTACGCTGGCAAACGCCTTTGCCATTGCCGACAACGTATTGCAACAAGCTGTGCAGAGTATTGCCGATTTGATTAAAATGCCGGGACTGATTAACCTTGACTTTGCCGATGTGACGGCGGTCATGAAAAACGCCGGATATGCGCACATGGGTGTCGGTTTCGGTGAGGGTAAAACCAAGGCTGAAGACTCGGCGCGTATGGCCATTCAAAGCCCGTTGCTCGAAAGCTCAATTAACGGCGCAATGGGCGTATTGGTCAACGTGACCAGTTCGGTTGATTTGTGTATGGAAGATGTTGATGTTGCGCTCAGTATGGTGAGTGATGCGGCGCATCCGCGGGCCAATATTATCTTGGGCGCCATCTATGATGAGGGTATGGAAGATGCCATGCGCTTGACTGTGATTGCCACCGGCTTTGAAAAATCGCCTAAGAGCACGGCAAGTGCGCCGGTTGAGACAGAAAAGTCGGCAGGCACGTTTAGTGCAACAACTAAGCGTGAGCCTGTGGCGCAGCCTATGCCAAACTTTGGAACACCAACGCCAACAGCGTCGGTCGCTGAGCCGGAAACGCCGCGTGCAGACGATTTTAAGCCGCCGTTCTTGGCCGGTATGCAAAGCAAGTCGACAAGTTCGACCTTCACAGCTGCACCTGAAACACCTGTGAAGGTAGCGTCATCAAGCGGTGAAAATAACGCGGAAGATGCCGATAAGTTTATTAAGGATATTATGAATGTCTTTGGCAATCGCGGCAAGCAGGACAACGATTGATATGGCGAAGGCGCTCGTTATCGGCTGTGATCACACGGCGCGACCGTTGAAAGCAGTTATTGCACAGCTTTGCCGTGATAAGGGGTGGCAAGTTGAGGATATTGGCACGCATAGCGATGAATCATGCGATTATCCGCTGATTGCCGCCGAGGCGGCTCAGCTTGTTGCTGACGGGAAAGTTGAGCGCGGCATTTTGATTTGCGGCACTGGTGTAGGCATGAATATTGCGGCGAATAAAATTAAAGGCATTCGTTGCGCTTGTTGTTCTGAGCCGTATACGGCAATGCTGATGCGACAGCATAACGATGCAAATATGTTGGCCATCGGTGCACGTGTTGTCGGCGATGAGTTGGCGAAGATGATTGTAACGGCGTGGCTGGACGCGGAGTTTGAGGGCGGCCGGCACATGCGCCGTGTCGGACAAATTGATGCGTTGATGTAGGGTGCGATGACCTTGAGTGCCGATGTTTAACGAGTCGCGGAATATTGATTGAATCATGATAGAAATCACAGCCATTAATGTAACAAAAGAATTTGGGGCACGCACGGTATTTCGTGACGTGTCCTTTACCGTTGACGGCGGGCATAAAGTTGGGCTGGTCGGCAAAAACGGCTGTGGCAAGACGACGCTATTGCATGTTTTAACTGGTGCGCTGCAGTCTGATGGCGGCAGCATATCTATCGCACCGGGCCGGCGAGTCGGATTATTGTCTCAGATTCCCAATTATCCGCCGCATATGACAGGTGAAGAAGTAATTAAGACAGCGTTCGAGCGGCTCAATTCCATCAAAGCCGAGCTATCCGTACTTGAGGTTGCTATGCAGAGTTGCCAAGACAAAGCTCTATTGGCGAAATACGGAAAGCTATTCGAGCAGTTTGAGCATGGCGGCGGCTTTACTGCCGATGTCGACTTTGCCAAGGTTAAGAATGGGTTGGGCATTTCGCAAGATGTGTTATCGCAAGAGTTTGAAAAGCTGTCAGGCGGTGAACGCACGCGCATCAACTTGGCACGATTGTTGCTGCAACAGACTGAAATTTTGTTGCTTGATGAACCAACGAACCACTTGGATCTTGAGGCTGTTGAGTGGCTAGAGGAATTTTTGGCGACGTATAAAGGAACGGTGTTGGTCGTCAGCCATGACCGCGTGTTTCTCGACAAGGTGATCACACGAGTTTTAGAACTCGAAAACGGTGTCATGACGGCATATACCGGAAATTATAGTCAGTATGTCGCTGAAAAAGATCAGCGGCGGCAACATCAGTTAAATACATATACGCAAGAGCAACGCAAAATTAGGCAGTTGCTCGATACAGCGCGGGTCATGCACGAGCGCGGTACCGAAAAGCAGCATAAAACGGCGTTTGCTATTGAAAAGCGCGCGGCGCGTATGGCGACTGTTGACAAGCCGCCGTCTGAGAAGAAGCTTAAAGCCGCTGTGAGCAGTCGTGAATTCAAGGGTGATGAATTATTGACGCTGCATGGTATCGGCAAGTCTTACGGCGAAAAAGTGCTTTTCGATGATATAAAACTACAAGTCAAAGGGCAAGAGCGCATTGCCATTATGGGCGGTAATGGCACGGGAAAGACAACGTTGCTAAATATCTTACAGGAACAAGAGCCGCACGAGGGACAGATTCGCTACAATCCATCGGTTCGGCTCGGTTATTTGCCGCAAATTGTGCAATTTTCTGTGCCGACGCGCAGTTTAGTGGATACGCTGTTGTATGAGTTAGACTGCTCGGTGCAAACAGCGCGGGATAGGCTCGGCGCATTTGGGTTTTTAAACGATGATGTTTTTAAGCCGGTGAACGCATTGTCCGGCGGAGAAAAGAGCCGCTTGAAATTATGCTTGTTGCTGTTTCGCGATGTCAACCTGCTGTTGATGGACGAACCGACTAACCACTTGGACATTGCAGCACGGCAATGGATGGAAGACGTGTTGACACAATATGACCAAGCATTATTATTTGTCAGCCATGACCGTGCTTTTATCGGAAAATTTGCGCAGCGCATTTGGTTATTGGAAGGGCAGAAAATCCACGATTACGCAATGGAGTATGAGCAATATAAAATTGTGCGCACGCAGGAAAGTAAATCCCGGCCGCTTACGAGTGACATCTTCTTTCAAAAGGGGGCTGAAACTGTAAGGGATTCGCATCGAAGGTCCAATAAAAATGTGCAAACATCTGCCAATAAAGACAAAGCTCGTAAGGATAAAACTAAGCAACGGCTGCTCGAACAACAACTCAATGCTATTGATGAAAAACTCGCCGATATTGCGCGTGAAATAGAAGAGAATGCCAGCAACGCGAGCGAATTGCAATGGTTGGTGCAAGAACAAGGTATTTTAGAACAAGAGAAAGAGGAACTCTATGCACAGTGGTTTGCTATTGAAGAATAGGGGGGATTATCGCCCGTGGGGGCTGATTGCTGCGCCCATTTTCGCATTATTTGGGTTGTTGTTTGTGGGCGGCGGATCGTTTGGATTTCTGTATTTTTTATTGACGTGGGTGCTTGCGCCGTATTTTATGCTGTATGGATTGTCAGCGTGGCTATGTCGTCATGACGGGTTGATAGGTAAAGCGGCCTTTGCCATGCGCCGTGTGTTGCAAGGCGGTGTGGTGTGCGGGCTGATGTTGTGCATTGTGGCGCAGGGTTTTATTCTTGCAAATATGAGCGGTACACGCAATCAAGAAGCCGATATATTGCTCGTGTTGGGTGCAGGTCTGCGTGACGGACAGTACCCGTCGGGAATTCTTGCCGTGCGGTTGGATTTTGCTATTGATTACATGAACCGTCATCCCAATGTGTCGGCAGTTGTGACCGGCGGGTTGGGTGCAAATGCGCTGGTGACAGAGGCTGAGGCGATGTATGCCTACATGGTGGCACGGGGCATTGACAGCTCGCGTGTCATGATTGAAGATCGCTCGACAACAACGGGCGAGAATATACGCTTTTCGGCGGAGTTTCTTGATGGCGCGGGACGCATCGGCATTGTGTCAAACGACTTTCACCTCTATCGGGCGCGATTTTTAGCACAGCGGGCGGGCTATGACGACATTGCGTTGATTTCTGTGCCGACGTGGAACAGAAATCAACGCATAATAATGCATATACGTGAAACAGGCTCAGTAATTTTCGCATGGCTTGGAAGAAACTAGAATTTGGAATAAGGGGTTGACTGAGGGCAGCCGTATCTACTTGTCGTATTGTAAAATTCGTGCTATAATAAGCATGTTGAGGTGATATGCCCATGAAGAGAATTGGTATTTTCAGTATACTGCTTACGCTGCTTTTCGCCGCTTGTGCGTATGGCGTGTCGGGTGATGATTTGTTGGCTTTGCCGCGTCAACCATTGGAATTGCAAGCGTTGAGCGTTGAAATCGACCGTTTGATTGATGAGCGCGGTGGTACACTGATTGCGCCTATTTCCGGAGCAAATCGTCAACCTATTCAAAAGCGCGACTTGACCGGTGACGGCATTGATAATGCTATTGTGTTCTATCAAGAGCCGGGTGGCTTGTATATCGCTGTATTTGCGCAAGCTGACGGAGAATTTGCGCCATTATTGACTATTGATTTGCCTGGTGAGACAATGGTGTCTGTGGCATATGCGGACTTGACCGGTGAGGGCACACTGGACATCATTGTAGGTACGCAAATTGGTGAGGAGCGCCCGCTGAAAACGCTGTCGGTATTTCGCCTGGATGATGCAGTGGCGCGCAACATCTTGCACACTGATTACGATGCTGTTATCGTGCATGACATTGATAATTCGGGGCGCGAGCGTTTGCTAACTGTTCACTATGATAATGATGTACAGGCGGGCCATGTTTTTCTGCATGAATGGATTGAGCATGAATTGGTGGTATCTTCGCTGGTCGAATTATCGAATGAAATTTCCGGTTTACAGCATATACGATTTTCTGAGTTGATTGACGGACATCCTGCCATGTTTGTCACCAGTGTCGCTGTCGCGACAATGCCGATGGATGCATTGACATCGACAGTGGCCGAGTCCGAGTTTGGTCGACGGAATGCAGTTGAAACAGCATTGCCGGAGCTGGTGATTATCGACGTGCCGATGGTTGTCACCGATGTGCTGATTTACCGCGACGGTGTGCTGGAAAACATATCTATCGACACGGCAACGGCAAGGAGTGACGCAACGCGCCGTGAGGCGTTTCTGAGTATTGTAGATATCAACGGTGACGGCAAGCTGGACATTCCCATGCTATTGCCACTTATAAACAATGATGATGGCGATGATGATATCAATATGCATATCCTGCTGTGGAAAAATTTTAACGCTGATGGTGAATTGATTCCCGTGTCGCAAACGTTTCATAATTTTGCCGAGGGTTGGTATTTTATATTGCCTGAGCTGTGGCAGGACAACACAGTGCGGGTTGTGCGGCGCGACGCGACGGTGCGCGAGCGGCAAGTGGTATTGGGTATATTGGGGTCGTGTATTTATCTTGATAACTTGTACAGTGGGGTGTTGTATGAAGAACATCCATATGACGAGCCGCTACGCGACGATGAATACAGTAGCGATACTGTGTATGACGCTATAGCGATTTCGCGTTTGACCGGCATGGCAAATGGAGTGCCAGCAGACGGACGTTTTGAAGTGTTGCGGCGCAATGATGATGTCATTGTCGTCAAAATATTTGAATTGTGTGATAACATGGTGGCGTATCAACTTGATGAACAACAAGTGCGAGAAGCCTTGCATTGGATAGAAACAGACATGCTGTCAGATGCGTTGCACCATTGATAAAGGGTTGCCGAACAGCCGGTGCAGGAGAGGCTAAGCAGAATGCTTAGATGGCTGACCGTGAGGCGTAACAGGAAAGGAGGGCTATTATGCCAAAAAAAATACTCATTCTTGAAGATGAGGCAAGCATTCGTAGCTTTGTGGTCATTAATCTCAAGCGCGGTGGTTATGAAGTTGTTGAGGCAGCGACTGGCGCGGCGGCATTGGCCGCCGTTGCAGAGCACCCCGACATACAGCTGGCCCTTCTCGACTTGATGCTGCCCGATATGGATGGCTTTGAAGTCTGTCGAGCCATTCATGCTGCGCGCCCGCACATGGGTATTATCATGTTGACGGCACGAAGCGGTGAAGTCGATAAAGTAACCGGGCTGATGACAGGTGCTGATGATTACATGACAAAACCTTTTTCGCCGACTGAGTTGTTGGCGCGTATTGATGCGGTGTACCGCCGCTTGGGGCAGGAGACGCAAAGCTCGACTGAGATAGTCAGCGGACCATTTCTGCTCAACATTGCCACGCGCATGTTGTATAAACGTGGGCGCGAAATCAAGTTGACGCAGGTAGAGTATGCTATGATGAAGCTCTTTTTGGACAATCCGAATGCGGCATTGAGCCGCGAGATGTTGCTCGAAAAGGTGTGGGAAAAAGAGCATAGCGATTTGAAAATTGTTGATGTCAATGTGCGGCGGCTGCGGATTAAAGTTGAAGACGACAGTAATAACCCAAGACATATTACAACAGTATGGGGCTACGGATACAAATGGGAGATGTAAAAAAACAATACCGTAATAACCATCGTCAACGGGGCGGTTTAAGGCGGCGATGGGTGCGCAATAGTTTAGTCGTAGTGGTGGGCGTAGTGCTTGTGGTGGTATTGGCGTTTTTTGTTATCGTTGCTGACTACTATTACGGCAATGTTGAAACAAATTTGCGCACGCGAGCATCTGTCGCGGCACGGTCGTTGACAGGGGTCAACATACTTGGTGATGAGGCGTTTAGTGCTGCTATCATTCAGTATGTCGAATATTTTGCCGACCGCGGCTCGATTGAAGCGCAATTTATCGGGCAAAACGGACGAATCGTGCGCACATCGACTGGCTTGACAGCTGATTTTTCGCCGGCAACGCCAGACGTGGCGCAAGCCATGGGCGGTGGCGGGATGTCATCATCGCGTGGCATGGATGACGTGACAGGCGAGCGCGTGGTGAGCGTAACCACGCCCCTACACGACGGTAACGGTCGGTTGGTCGGGGCACTGCGGCTGGTGACGTCATTGCGCCGTGCCGATGCGCGTATCGCGCAAAGTATGATGGAAGCATTGGTTGTGGGTCTTTTGGCGGTGATGTTGATTATCGTTGTCAACTTTGTTTTTATCAACTCGGTGACTAAGTCGCTGCGCGAAATTAACGACACGGCGTGCCAAATCGCGGCAGGCGGGTATGGTATTCGTATTGAGAAGAAATATAACGATGAAATTGGACAGTTGGCTGAAACGCTCAACCACATGTCAGCAGAAATTCGCACTGCTGAAACAATTAAGTCCGATTTTGTCAGCAACGTCAGTCATGAGTTGCGTACGCCGTTGACTGCCATTTCCGGTTGGGGTGAAACGTTGTTGGCAGGCGATGTGACTGACGAGGAAGATGTGCGGCAAGGTATTCGCATTATGCTCAAAGAAACGGGGCGGTTGTCGCGCATGGTTGAGCAGTTGCTCGACTTTACTAAGCAAGAGTCTGACCGCTTTGTCATGACGATGGAGCCTTTCGACTTAGGTACTGAATTAGGCGAGCTGCTCAGCTTTTATCGCGATGTATACAACGCTGAAGGCATTGCGGTACATTACGATGCATTGTCCAAGGAAAACACAAGCATCGTAGGCGACAAAGAGCGCATTAAGCAAGTGATGATTAATCTGCTGGACAATTCCGCCAAACATGGACTTGCCGACTTGGACGTTACCGATGAGAATAAACGCATTGATGTGAGTTTACAAAGTGTTGATGACAAGCTTGTTATTGCAGTTCGCGATCATGGGAAAGGTGTCGCGCCGGAAGATATTTCGCACGTTAAGTTGAAATATTACCGCGGAACCTCGGGCGCACGCGGCAGTGGCATCGGGCTGACCATTGCCGATGAAATCGTGCGCGCGCACAACGGAAGTCTGGACATTGAAAGCGCACCAGATGGCGGCACGATGGTGACGGTGACGCTGCCGCAGCTGACAACGACCTAGAATGCAACAGAAAAACGGACGGAGATTCGGCGGACTGCCATAAGACAGTATCAATAAAACAAAAACATGGCAGTCGCCATAGGGTAAACAAGCACCGTGCCACATATGTAGCACGGTGCTTGTTAGTGCCAAAACGGCACTTTTGAAAGCAACTTCGGGACAAATTGCAGCGCCCCCTGTCAAGTAGACAAGCGGGGCAGTCAAGGGCGTGGTACACGCCGCCGTAGGCGGTTTACCCTTGACGGAGGCGTGCAGGCTATGCACATTGCGTCCGGCGGCGGGGGCATATATCCTCCGGAGCCGGCTACCTTTCGCAATATTGACTTTGCCACCATGTCGTGGTATAGTGGTTTCGTTATCTGCGTTCGGCGTGATATTCAAAATTTATATTTTCGGAGGCAGATGGTAAAATGCGGGAACTTAAAAGGAATAACAAACCAACACCAAAGATTGTTGCCGCTGAATTTCTGAGTGAAGATAAGTTGCACGACATCATAAATTTTACTGACTTTTTACATGACAACGGGCTTAAACTACGTTGGGCAGCAAGAAATGCTTGGACAGTCAAGTTTTTTTGTAATCCTATAATGAGTCGTCTTCGTATAAATACAGATGAAAAAAGTTGGAATGTCCAACTAAACTTCTTTTACAAATATAATGATAAGATAACAGACGATGGATTAAAGAACTTTGTTTGGGAAAATTTGTATTACAGCCGCGCGGGGTGTCATCAGGACGCTGATGGAAATTGCCGGAATCAATCATGCGCGAATGTTTTAGGCAAAAAAATTGATAGGGTATGCTGTTGTGGGCAAATTAAAATTGTAAATCCTACCGGACAAGCGGTAGAATGTATCAAAGCGTTAGTGCTGATAGCAAAAGAGATAGTCGAAAATGCAATTGCGGAAGGACGCATTGAAAAATCTAACAAAAACGTGAGCTATGATTTGATAGGCAACACCCCAATTGATTGATTATCTTATCCATATTGCATAAAAGTACAAATGCACCTATTAAGCAGAGAACGGCACAGGATTCAAAACAACCCCGCGCCTTGATTATAGCGGTTAGTTGTAGTATAGTGTGTGGGTAGATATATTAGATAGCGTACATTTGCGCCGTTTGTGTAGACGGCAACATTTATATTAGTGGAGATAGTTATGTCCAAATTTTTTCTAAAAATAAAAACTCATATCAACGAAAAGCGGTTTGACATCGTCAGCGATATTGATAAGGCATTTATCGCTGCTTTTGATGAAACGATGAATGAATTGGGGTATGACATCGGCGCAACCATCGGGCTTGATGACGGTTGGAACGTATTGTTTACCTACTCAAAAACAGGGTTGAAAACCAAAAACAAGATAGCGCAAATACAAATATTTGAAAATGAAATAAAATTACGTTTTTATTTCAAAAAGATAAACGACCATTGCACATACATAGAAAACGCGCCGACGCATATTAAAGACGCTTTCGCATTTGAGGGTGGCGATTGTTACTGTGATGGACCTTGCAAGGGATTAAGAAAATACACTATTGATGGACGGTTATATGATAAGTGTAGTCATAAAATGGTGTTTTTTAATAACCCGACGATTGAGAAACTTTCAGATTATATAGCATTATTTACGAAATTTTATCCGGTTAAAAGACCCCGATAATAAGCAAACTCCCTACTAGCACCCAATATGTTCCCCACGCCGTAATGGGCGAGATTATCTACAATAAAACAAAAAGAAACGTGCCGTCGCCATGCCGTTTTGAACAAGTTTTTACAGCGGTGCATAGTGACGCGGATAAACCATGCTGTCTCGTGTTCGGGCGATGCAAAAGTAGGCTGGCGGCGCGCGTATTCCAAGAAGACTTCTTGTGTAATGTCTTCGGCATCGGCCGTATGCCGGGTCTGTACGCAAGCAATGCGATATACGGTATCAAGTTGCCGATCTACAATGGGAATGGTATTCAAGCACCTCACCTCCTTTACTTGAAATATACCCTCTGTACGATATACAATGGAGGGGTGGTATCTGGTGACATAAAAAAACCGCCATTGGCGGTTTTTTGTAATTATTCAAAATATTTGGCAAATGTCTCGCCGTCCATTGTTTCGTTTTTGAGGAGGTACGCCGCTACGTCATGCAGGACTTGCATATTGGCGTTTAGAATTTCTTGGCATTTTGTATAGGCATTGTCGATAATGGCTTTGACTTCCTCATCAATAATGGCTGCGACGCTCTCAGAATAATTACGCATATGTCCGTAATCACGCCCCAAAAATACTTCTTCATGGTCACCGGCAAAGTTGACAGGGCCGAGTTTGTCACTCATACCATATTTTGTAACCATATTACGCGCAAGGGCTGTTGCGCGCTGAATGTCATTGCCTGCCCCAGTGGAAATATCATCGAGAATGAGTTTTTCGGCAACGCGTCCGCCCAGGAATGACACAATGCGCTCTTGCAATTCGAGCTTAGACATAAAGCGACGGTCTTCCTGTGGCAAGCTGATGGTCATGCCGCCTGCCATGCCGCGCGGAATAATTGAGATGTGATGCACCGGGTCATGTGTCGGTAAGTGGCGCATAACGATGGCATGACCTGCCTCATGATATGCGGTCAGCTTGCGCTCATGCTCAATGACAACTTGCGACTTTTTCTCCGGTCCGGCGATGACTTTGAGCATAGCTTCGTGCAAATCTTCGTTGCGTACGGCTTTCTGCTTATTCCGTGCGGCAAGCAGTGCTGCTTCATTGAGTAGATTTTCTAAGTCGGCGCCCGTAAAACCGGGGGTTTTCTTTGCAAGCACGTTTAAATCAACAGCGCCGTCAAGGCTTTTGCCTTTAGCATGGATTTTCAGGATCGCTTCACGACCTTTAATGTCAGGCATACCAAGGTACACTTGGCGGTCAAAACGTCCCGGGCGCAGTAGCGCAGGGTCGAGAATGTCAGGACGGTTGGTCGCCGCGATGATGATAACGCCTTCATTGGTGGCAAATCCGTCCATTTCAACCAGTAGTTGGTTCAATGTCTGTTCGCGTTCGTCATGGCCGCCGCCCATACCGGCACCGCGTTGTCGGCCGACGGCGTCAATTTCGTCAATAAAAATTAGTGACGGCGATGTTTTCTTGGCCTGCTCAAACAAGTCGCGCACGCGGGACGCACCTACGCCAACGTATAGTTCAACGAAATCCGAACCGGAGATAGACAAGAACTGCGTACCTGCCTCGCCTGCGACAGCTTTGGCAATTGTGGTTTTACCTGTACCCGGAGGGCCGACTAGCAGCACACCTTTGGGAATGCGTGCGCCAATGTCGATATAACGCTTAGGATGCTTGAGGAAATCAACAATTTCTTCCAATTCCATACGCTCTTCGTCAAGCCCTGCCACATCATCGAAGGTGAGCTTCTTTTGGTCTTCGCTGGCAATACGTGTCCGCGCACGACCAAACCGCATGGCACGGCCGCCTTCACCACCGCCGCTGCGCTTAATCATAAAGTACCACAACAGGACGACAACGACAATTAAGATCAAATAGGGTATGAACACGATCCACCACGGCGGTGCGACCGGTGGCTCAATGTTGGAGTCTTCGCTCAATATGCCGTCAAGAATTTGTGCGTCAATCATCGGCATTAAGCTGTCACGCCAGCCTAATGGCAAGTCAATTTCAGCGACACCGCCGAAACGCTCAAAAAACGGCGAGTCTTCACGGAACTGCACGGTCAGCTCGTTATCTTCAATTTCAACTTTCTCGACATATTCCCCTTCAAGCGCCAAAAGCACCTGCGCATACGTCAAGCGTTCGGGCTGCGATGAACGATTTAACCAAGTAAACGCAAAAATCATAATGATAATTACGACAATATAAAATCCCAAGTCTTTGACCAAACGTCTTTTCAATTTGTCACATCCTTTCACACAAGTTTTTATATTGTATCAAATGTTTGGATTGATGTCAAGTCGTAGGTTGCCATAGACAATATCCAATAATAGTCCTTATTCATTGCCCACAGTTTGGGCGAGTATCGCATTGCTGTTTTCGTTAATTGTCACTTTTCCTTTGCGCACATTCAACCGTAATTTATGAGGCAATTCTGTACCGCTGTGCCGTTCAATAGCTTCCAGCATAGCGGCGATATGTTTTTGCTCCAATCCCTGCCGCGCATACAGTTTTCGCAGCGCACGCGCCTGTAGCGCACATGGTGCCGGTAATATTTCATGGCGCAAACAATATGACTGCCCTTGCTCATCAGAGTGAACCAACGCGGTGGCGAGCGTATTTAAGCATTCTGTATCTTGGGCTGCAATGTTTGCTAAGCGGTTGAGCGCGTTATTAATTTGCGGGTTAAATTCGCGCAAGAGCGGCAGCAGTTGATGCCGGATACGGTTGCGCGTGTAGTCGATATCGGCGTTACTGGAGTCAACGGCACATTTGATGTTGTGCATGGCGACATATTCGTCGATTTGCGCCCGCGTGACATGCAATAAAGGTCGTAAGTGTTTGCCTTGCAAAGCTTGCATGCCTCGCAAGCCGTGTGTGCCGCAGCCGCGTAGGATATGCTGTAAAACGGTTTCGGCGTTGTCGTCATGCGTGTGTGCCGTTACATAGTAGTCGGCGTTTAGTTTCTCCAAAAGTGCGGCAAAAAAATCATAGCGTACAGTACGTGCTGTTTCTTCAAGGCCGCGTTTGCTTTCGCGCGCAAGCTTCGGCACGTTAAACGTACCGACATAGCAGTCAATATCGTGTGTTTGGCAATAATTTTCAACCAGTGCCTGTGCGGCATTGGCTTCGGCAGTGTTGATTTGGTGGTTGACATGGGCGACGGTCAGTAGGGAATTGCTACACAAGCGGCATACTGCACTGTGTTCATCTGCGTGAGCAGAGAGTAATGAGCAGAGAGTGGTTCTATGGTGCAAGCTGTGCAGCAACGCCATCGAATCCGCCCCGCCGGATACGGCTACGAGCAATTTACCCATGTCCGTAATCAATGGCTACAAAACTCGTGTGCTTGCCATCCCACTTCATTTCGATGCTGCCGGTTTCACCATGACGGTTTTTAGCGATGATCAATTCGGCGTCGTCTTGGTTTTCAGTCTCGCGGTCATGGTATGCCTCACGGTGCAGAAAGACAACGACGTCGGCATCTTGCTCAATCGAACCCGATTCACGCAGATCGGATAGAATGGGGCGCTTATCCTCGCGCTGTGTGTTGCGGCGCGAAAGTTGGGCGCAGCAAATAACGGGCACATGGAGCTCTTTTGCCATAATCTTCAATGAGCGTGAAATTTCACCAACTTCTTGCACGCGGTTATCATTGCGTTTACCGCCGCTCTGAATCAACTGCAAATAGTCAATAATGACCAATCCTAAATTGGGGATGCGACGGCATTTGGCCTTCATTTCAAGCACCGTTGAAGAGGGATTGTCGTCAAAATAAATGTCGAGTTCTGCCAATTTTGCACTGGCGTTGGCAAGCCTGTCCCATTCGTCGTGGGTTAGATTGGCGTCGCGTAACTTTTTATTGTCGACTCGCGCGGCACTTGACAGCAGGCGTAGACCGAGTTGTTCATTTGACATCTCCAAGCAGAAAAACGCTACGGACTTTTGGCTCAATTTCGCGGCCGAGAGCATGATGTTTAGCGCGGCAGACGTTTTACCCACACCGGCATTGGCGGCGAAAATAATTAAGTTTGACGGAATCAAGCCGCCTAAACGTGCGTCCAATTCATTGAAGCCCGAACGAATGCCGGGTAGCTCGCCGGGGCGTTGCGCCAACTCGTCCAGGCGCAGGTAGACTTCGTGGAAGACCTCACTCAGCGTAGACATATGCGTGTTGGCGTTTTCGTTGCGGATGGCATAGATTTTTTGCTCGGCAGCATCAAGGATGGCTTGTGCCTCGCCCGCCGCTTCGCCCACCATGGCCGAAATGTCGGCGGCGGCGGTTGCTACGGCGCGCAGCACGGCGTGGTCTTTGACAATCTGCGCATATTCTAAAACGTGTGCCGCTGTTGGTGTGATTTCCATTAGCCGCAAGATATAAGTGCGTAACGTATCGATATCTTTGGTCTCTTGTAATCGCAGTTCGTCCATGACCGTAATGCCGTCGACAACACGCCCTTTGCCATACATGGTTAAAATAACGGCGTAGATATCGCGGTTCTGCTCAACGTAGAAGTCAGATGGCTTGAGGATTTCGATGAGCTCGGGCAATCGGCTTGACTCAATCAGCACAGCACCGAGTACCGATTGCTCGGCCTCAACGTTGTGCGGCATGCGGTTGACAATGAGTTGATCCATAGGCAAGTTATTCATCCTCCTTGATGGCTCCCGCAAATGCAATGATTAGACCCAGAATTGCGAATAATACAGAGACGCCGAGAGTGATGCCCGTTAAACTTGCGAAACTATTGTGTAGTTGAGAATTTATGTTGAGGTTAGAGTTAGCCAAAATCGATCCGATTATAGCCCCCGATATGCCAATTGTGCCACTGATGAGCATACCTACGCCAAGTATGACCTTCTTCACGCTTACACCTCAACCTTCACATTCACCATCCCGCTAATTTCATGTCCCAACTTGACTTTTAGCGAATACTCGCCCGCTGATTTAATCTGCTCCATAACAATTTTTTTGCTGTCAAGGGCAATGCCGACTTGCTCTTTTACAGCGCCGGCAATATCCGCCGCCGTTACCGCGCCAAATAGCTTGCCGCCAGTGCCGCCTTTAGCGGCAATGATAATAATCTTGTCTTTGAGCGCGCTAGCAGTAGATTGGGCCGCAGCAATTTCCTTTTCCAAATCGGCACGACGCTTCTTTTCACGCTGTTCATAAGCATGCAATGCGTCAGGTGTTGCCTCCATGGCCAACTTGCGCGGGAATAAATAATTCCGTGCGTAGCCGTCGCTGGCGTTGACCAAGTCGCCTTTCTTGCCTTGGCCTTTGACATCTTCGAGTAAAATGATTTTCATTGTGGTTCTCCTGCCTCTTCAAAATATTCGTCAATCGCGGTCAGCAATTTCTGCGCCGCAGAAAATACGTCGATGTTTTGCATTTGTGCGCCGGCAATCGTCATATGTCCGCCGCCGCCCAGCTTTTCGCAAATGACTTGCACGTTAATCTGGTCTAGTGACCGCGCGTTGATATTAACGCCACCATTGTGCGGTGACAGCACAAACGACGCGCGTATTGTACGGATGTCCAATAATTCGTCAGCCGCTTGCGCCGCGATGGCAACAGGTACAGGTTTCTCCTGCGTGACGATGGCAATGTAGTCGCGCACAACGGAGGCTTTGCGGATAATTTCATAGCGCAGCATACTATCGGACAAATCAGTCTGGAACATTTTTTTGACCGACGTCATGTCGGCACCCGCTGAGCGCAAATACGTCGCCGCCTCAAATGTTCGTACGCCGGTGTGCATACTAAAAAACTTAGAGTCAAGCGCGATGCCACCTAGCAACGCCTCAGCGACGGCGCGTGTCAGTGCCTTAGGCTCAATAAGATATTGCATCAACTCAGTGACAAGTTCGCATGTAGAGCTGGCGTACGGCTCATGGAAACTCAACGCCGTGCGTTCAATATAATCCGCTGCGCGACGGTGGTGGTCGATAACAGCCACGTTGTTCAATGCCTGCAGCAGTGCCGGTGACTCAACGTAATCAATGCGGCTGGTGTCGACAATAATCAGCAATGTCTGCGCCGTAGCGCGAATCATGCCGTCGTCGGGCGTAATGAAAACATTTTCAAACGTCGGTTGGGCTTTCAGCCGGTCAATCAATGGCTGTGCTGCCGTGTTATTTTGGTCAATAACGATATAAACAGGTATGTCCAGCGATTGTGCAATGAAGGCAATGCCCGCCGCCGCGCCCACGCTGTCGATGTCAGACTCTTTATGCCCCATAATCAACACTTGGTCGCTCTCAATAATCAGTTCTTTCAGCGTGTTGGCAACAATACGGCTCTTAACCTTAGTGCGCTTCTCCATCTCCTTGGAATGTCCGCCATAAAAGTTGAAATTGAGCGCGTCTTTAATGACAGCCTGGTCACCGCCTCGCGCCTGGGCCATATCAATGGCCAGTGAGGCGTAGCTCGAAGCCTCGGCAAAATGATTGTCGTGTATACCGATGCCAATCGATAGTGTAATTGGCACACCGTCGGGTGTTGTTAACTCACGCATAGTGTTGAGTACGGCAAACTTGCCTACGATCAATTGTTGCAATGCTGCATTGTCAATGACAAACAAGTACTTATCACGATCATAGCGGCGCAGATAGGCGCCCGTCCCTTCAAACGAACGGCTGACGCGCTCATCAATGGCAGCTCGTAGCGACGATTTCTCACCCTCGCTGATATCCTTGACCATCTCTTCGTAGTTATCCACCATCAAGATGCCAAATGCGGGCCGCGTGTCGGTCAATGCCTGTTTGAGGTGATGTACATCAGTCGTGTCAATCCAGTACAACACGGCAAGCAGCGAGGCGTTTTGTGTGGTGGCTTGACTGCCCTTGAACGGGCGGATAACACTGCCATAGACATGATAGTATCGGTCGTTGAGCAGAACATCAGAGGGGCATTCAGTCTTGCCTTTGAGAATCCATTTAAGGTCGAAGTCTTGTGTGATGTTACTTAAATGATTGGAAAACGGACGGTCAGGTACGCCGCTGATATCGTTGAATTGACTATTGGCCCAAACAATTTCGTCGCCATCAAGGTTGACAATCAACATGGGTAGCGGAAAACTGACCAATGAGTCGCTCGCGGCGTTATCTACATGATTTGCCAATGTTTCAATGTGACTCAACACTTCGCGTTGTCGCGCCATTTCACGAAGCCGGTAATAAAGGTAAAATATCACAATCGCTGCGCCTTGTAAGCTCGCCAAAACAGGCTGTCCAAACGCTACCGACAATACGGCAAAGAACAGCAACATTAAAAAATAAACATGAAAACCGGGTCGCAAAAGCCGTTGAAGCCGTTTGTTCATGCAATGTTATCCTTTCCTGTCTTGCATGTAGGGCGCGATGGCATCAACGCGCCGCAGTGGTGTCAAATTGAGCCGTAAGACGCACGCTGTACGCCTGTGTTCCATCTTACTCAGTATATCACAAAAAATCCACACTTGCAATCGTACGCGAAATCCTGTACAATAGACATATTGAAAAATAGTTTTTGACCCGGCAATTTCAGTCGTTTTCGTTATGTAAAAATCTGAAACTTGACAACTTGTCATGCTGTGACCGGGGGGGGAAATCGATTTTCAACACTTCATTGAGAATAGTTTCAAAAATAATCGTTGGAGGACACATTTGTGGATAAGCAAGCATTGGCTCGAAAAATGTATCAAGCCGCCTATTTGACCGGCACATTTACCCTGCGCTCGGGGCAAACCTCGCACGAGTATTTTGACAAATACCTCATCGAGGCGCAACCGATACTGTTGCAAGAGATTGCGGCAGTTATGAAGGCGCATATCCCCGCCGGCACAGAGGTGTTGGCCGGGTTAGAAATGGGCGGCATTCCCGTTGCCACAACCATTTCATTGCAAACGGGAATACCCGCGGCATTTGTGCGCAAAGAGGCCAAAACGCATGGCACGTGCAAATTGGCCGAGGGCGCAGATGTCAGTGGTAAGCGTGTTTGCATCATTGAGGATGTTGTAACCACCGGCGGCGCGATCCTCGACGCCGTGCCGGAATTGCGGAAACAGGGCGCGATAATTGATACCGTGTTGTGCGTGCTGAAACGCGGCGCAAACGCGCATGAAATTTTGGCAGCGCATAATCTGACGCTGATTCCGGCATTTACAATGGAAGAACTTGTTGCGGCCAAATAATCCACTATGGGCAAAGAAAACCTCCACGAAGGGCACCGCGACCGTATGCGTGAGCGGGTGTTGCGGGATGGTATAGACGGTCTGCAAGACCACGAGGCATTGGAAGTATTGCTTTATCCCGTTGTGCCGCGTAAGGACACCAACGGCTTAGCGCATCGACTAATTCGACACTTTGGCTCATTGGCTGGAGTGTACGACGCGCCGATAGGCGAACTGCAAAAAGTCGACGGCATCAGTGCCAACGCGGCGTTTTCTATTTCAACTTTGACGGGGCATTACCGCAAATATGCGCAGTCAAGGTCACGCAATCGTGTGGTGTTGAATAACGAGGCGCGCATGATTGAGGTGATGCACAGCTGTTTCAAAGGGCGCACCAACGAAGCGGCGTTTTTGCTTACCATGGATGCTGGGCATCGTCAGCAATTGTGCGTTGAATTGGGGTATGGCGCATTTGATCATGTGACCATATCGCCGCACGCTATTTTGGATATTATTACGCGCCGCCGTTGCCGCTACGCTGTGTTGGGACATAATCATGTCAGTGATGTTGCGCTTTTTTCGCCCGTTGATATTACGACAACTCACCAAATTCAACGCCTGCTGAGTTTGTATGGCGTTGAGTTGATTGACCATTTGATTTTCGATGAGGAAGATTACGTATCGATGCGCGACAGCGGTGCGATGTTGAAGCGAGATGGGTAGTCCAAGGACTCTGGTTTACCAAGTCGTTCCCTTGGTATTTATCCGCGAGCGCGGTCCTTTGACTAAAAACACAGATGCTACAATGCTTGCAGGAAACAGCAATAGCATTATCATGCTGCCTAAGATGCCGGAGCCTCCAAGCCGAGTAAGTAGCGGTGCGATAAAATAGTTGCTTCCGTTGAAACTCATATGTACGATAATGACTGCCATCAATGATCCCGTGCGATGGTAGATATATGCCAACAACACACCGATAACCGCAGCGTATATGCCTTGCTGAAAATTCCAATACTGACGGCTAAAATCAAGGTGTATCACCCCGAACGCTATTGCCTGTAACGCCAATGCTGCTTTAAGTGGCATTATTTTTTTCGATGCCGCGAACATGCCTGCGCGGAACGCCACTTCTTCAACAATCGGTGCCATGATAACAGTAAAAATAAACTGAAAAATCCATGGGCTACGTGTCAGCATTGCCATGCGTTCGACATACTCTGCATGCGCTGTTTCCGATGGAAAGGCAATTGAGAATATCGTGAAGAAGAATACTGTAGACATCCATAGCGTGATGCCGCAAAAAAAGCCTTTCACGGCCTCTTCCGGCGAAACTTTTAAGTTGAACTGCCCTGGCAAGTGGAATCTTGTATGCCGAATTAACATCCAAAAGCCAATGATCAGCAATAAATAGACCACGCCCGGCAGTATGTTAAGCAGGGCGAGGTTATGCAGCCATGTCGCATCTGCAATTTCGTGCGTTGGACTGACATGAGAAACAAACGCTGCGCCAAGCTGGATAATCAGCCGCTGTAATCGGCTGTAAACAAACGGAAACAGTACCGTTGCAGCGGCGAAATACCAAAAAGTGCCGCTTGTGATTGATGGGCGTTGTTCTTGTTGCATTATTTCCTCCTGTCGAGAATCCCCTCAGCAAGGCTCGTCAAAACATTTGCACTATCATAACATGTAATGGACTGTTTGGCAATCGCCAATTGTCGCGATGCCGCGGCTTTTGCGCCGTCTAATCCGAGTGCCGACACAAATGTGGCCTTGCCGTCGCGCACGTCCTTGCCGGCTGATTTACCCAACTCTTTAGACGTTGCCGTGACATCTAAAATGTCATCGGTAATCTGAAACAGCAGCCCCAATGCCTCGGCGTAAGACTCCAACGCTATATAGAGCTCAGCGTCGCTTACGGGGCTTTTTTGTGCAGCAAGACAGCCCAGCCGTACCGCCAATTTTAGTAAACAACCTGTCTTTAACGATTGCAATTTGTATAAAGTTTTAAGTGGCAGTTCAGTTTGTAATCGCTCCGATTGCAGATCTATCATCTGCCCGCCCATCATTCCGCGCACGCCGGCATAGACACTCAATGAGCGTAAGGATTCGACAAGTGAGCCAGACGGCAATTTTGCGCTTGCGGCAATCTCAAAGGCAAAGATCATTAAAGCGTCGCCGGCAAGCAACGCCGTTTCTTCGTCAAATTGTACATGGCAGGTTGGCTGCCCGCGCCGCATGGTATCGTTGTCCATGCAGGGCAGATCATCGTGAATCAGTGACGAAACGTGCAGACATTCGACCGCTAATGCCAGCGGCATGCTTGCTTCTTCATTGCCGCCCAGCATATCGGAAACAGCAAGCGTGAGAAAAGGGCGGATGCGCTTGCCCGGTGCGAGTGCACTGTAATTCATGGCGTTCCACAGGCGTTGGTAGTCCTCATCCTTGTGGGCGAGTGCGCGGCGCAATGCATCGTCAATGCGCGTGGCAGTGGTCGATAGGTTCATGGTAATATCCTCATAGTCTTTCCAATTGATGTATAATACAACAGTGCCTCTATAACAGGTTCGCCAGTCATGCGCGACAGCGCGACAGCATATGCTTCAATTTGCGGACGATACCGCTCGCTGTGCGTCCGCTCTTCGCCCACTTTGACGGCATCAGTTTTGTAATCAACAATCACCCAGCCGTTACCTTCGTGGAAGCAGCAGTCAATGACGCCTTGTAATAACTGCTCTTCGCCATGCCCGGCATCAAGTAATAATGAAAACTTTTTCTCACGCCAGATCGTGTCGCTACGCTGCAATCGCCGCGACAGCGAACTGTTGGAGAATTTGAAGAGTAGCGTTGGACGCAAGGCCTCACGTTGCTGCGACGTGATGATTCCCTCCGCGGCAAGGCCGTCGAGTTCGGCATTGCAACCGTCGAGGCTGCCACAACGCGCCAAATTGGCGTGCTGCAACGCCAAATGTGCCGCTGACCCGCGTTCGACGGCAGTCAACCCACGTGCCTCTTGCGCAAATTGCGGCCTGTCAAACACAAATTCAAGCTCTGGTGCCGTATCCTCTGCCAATTCCGGGTCGCACCACAGTCCGCGTAACTCAGTTGCCGTGACTTTGGAGGGTAATGACGTTGCAGCAGTGTAGGGATAGATGAAGTTTAGCAAATCTTTGCATTGCTGTTGTATGGGCAAATTGTGTTCGCCCATGATGGTGGGCTCTTTTTCTGTGCCATTGGTATAAGTTGCAGACGAACATAGTTCGCCCCTGCACATTTTCGTCTCATTTTTTGAAAGAACAATCTTACACACCTTGCCATGCCCACACAGAGCATCAACCAGCCACCAAGCATAACTCTTCCGTGCCGCAACTTGCAATGGCGACAGTGCATTGCGGCGCGGCGCGGCGAGTTGTTCAAGTGCTTTCTCTACACGGAACAAATTTGTTTCTGTTGCCGTCATAACCAGCTGTCGCTCGGCTCGCGTCATAGCGACGTAGAGTAAGCGCATCTCTTCGGCGCGCATATCGGCATGCAGCCGCGCCGCGATACAGCGGTGAGCGGTCGTTTCATAGGTGTGCGTGCGGTCTTGGTTGATGAGCGTTAGGCCGATGCCGAGCGCGGGGTGGATGAGCAGCGGCGGACTGTCGATGTGCGTGACGTTGAATTGTCCGCTGCAATTGGCTAGGAAAACATAAGGGAATTCCAGCCCCTTCGAGCCATGGATAGTCATAATATGCACGCCCTCTTGTGTATTGTCGGGCGCATCGATTTCATAGCCATCTTGCGCCAGTTTGCGCAGAAATACTAAAAAGGCAAACAATCCACCGCGGCATTGATTTTCAAAGTCTTGTGCCATATCAAGCAGCAACGTCAAGTGGTGTCGGCAACGAGTGCCCATCGGCTGCGCGGTATAGCGCGGCAACATATGCGTTTGCTGCATAATGTGCCACGTCAGTTGCCCTACACCCATATCGGGCGCTAAAAAGCGCAGGCGTTGAATGTCGTGGTAAGCTTGCGCCCACGATGTGCCTTGCGACTGTGAGGCCTCCATAGCCTGGTAGAAATTGCTGTCGGGCGCATAGCCGCGCAGTTCTGCCAAATCATCGGCGGTGCACATATACAGCGGACTGCGCAGTACAGCAATTAGTGCGGCGTCTTCGGTAGGGTTGTTGAGGATGGACAGGTAACTGAGCAGCACGAGTGCCTCAGGGTAGTCGAACAAGTTATTTCGCCCCTTAACGCGATAGGGGATGCCGTGGTCGCGCAACGCCTTTTCAAAAATAAATTGTACGCTAGTTTTGCGCAGCAAGATGGCGCAATCGGAGGGTGTGACGTTGTCTTGTTGGCAGAGTTGGGCAATCTGTGCGGCAATCCAGTCGGCTTCGCGGGTGAGGCGACCGTCGCCTGCAAGATTATCATCAGGGGTGTTGTTGTCATCGGGGGTGTTGAATAATACGAGTTGCGGCGTTGGCATATCGTCGAAAGTTTTATCCGTCTGCAAATATTCGCGTGAAGTGTAGTCCATTTCGCCGACCGACTTTGTCATGATTTGCGAAAATACCGTGTTGACGAGGTCAATGATTTTTGGCTGTGAGCGGAAATTTTGGCTGAGGAGGATACGGCGGGGATGTCGCCTGTGGGCGGGAAAATCACCCGCCGTTGCGACGGCACCCTCTTTGCAAAGAGGGCTGAGGTTGGCTACGTCCTCTCCTTGCCCTCTTTCGCAAAAGAGGGTGCCCTCCGCAGAGGGCGGGTGATTTTCCTCCGCGTCCCCTACATCAATATCCTCATAACTATGATACTTATCCAAAAACAACTGCGGCTCTGCCAGCCGAAAGCGGTAAATCGACTGCCGTACGTCGCCCACCCAGAAGATGTTGTGTCCGCTTTGTGACAACGCTGTAATTAGCTTTTCCTGCAACGCGCTGATGTCTTGTACCTCGTCAACGCACACCTCGACAAACCGTCCGCTGACTTCTTGCGCGATGTTTTTATCTTGCAGCAGCTGCAGTGATAAATGTTCTAAATCGTTGAACGTCAAGACGTTGAGCCGGCGCTTTTCTTGCCGCAATGCCTCATCCAGCTGCAATGCCGCTTGGCACAATCCGACTACAACAGGTTGTGCATTCTTTTCCTGTATGGCAATCTCGTCATGGCTCAACACCATAGTTCTTTTCAGTGATTTATGCAAGTCTTTCCACTCTTCGCGGACAGGTTTGCACTGCTCTTGCAAATCCTTGACAAGCTCTTTTTCGGCTTTTTTACCGTTGCCGCGCAGTGTGTCGGGGATGTAGTCAAATGCTTTGTCACGCAAGGCATCCCAGCTGATGTCTGCCGCTTGTCGAAACTCCTTGGCGTGCTGCAAGTCAATCGTGAATGTGCCAATGTATTTTTCATATAAATCCGGGTCGGCTTGCAATTGCGCCAACGCCGATTGTAAGCTGTCGATAGCGGCGTCAAGTTGTGCGGCGGCGCGTTGCAGATAATCGTTTGATGTACTGTCAATCCGGGGACGACAGTTGTTTGACCCGTGCGTCATGTGTTTCAGCCAATCACGCGGATCGGCGTGGGCGCAAGCGGCGGTGTGGAGCTTGGCAACCCATTCGCCGAGTTGTCTGTCGTCGCGCACATCGATGGTGTTGGCGATGAGTGCTTGAAATTCGGGTGAATCTTGCGCGTAGCAATCGTCCAGCACGCGGTCGAGCATACGGGCTTCAATGTGCGCCTGTTCTTGACGGTCACACAATCGAAAGTCGGCGGCAATGCCGCACAATGCCGCCTTTTCGCGCAGTAGTTTACTACAAAAGGCGTGGATGGTGTCAATGCTGCACAGCGGCAGGCGGGCGTATTGTCGTGCCCAAATGTTGTTGTGCGGCTCGGCGTTCATGCGTTCAAGGATGAGCGTTGCCAAGCGTCCGCGCATTTCGCACGCTGCTGCTTTAGTGAATGTCACGATGAGGAATTTTTCCAAATCGACGCCCTCAGATAGATATTTCATGATGCGCTCAACCAATACGCGCGTCTTGCCCGAGCCGGCGGCGGCGCTGACGAGCAAGGCGCTGCCGCGTGTGTTAACGGCCTGCTGTTGGGCGGTTGTCAAATTCATTTTTCCAACCTCCCCACAATCTCATCCGGCTTTAACCGCGTAAAGTGCCGCGACTTTTCGCAATCGCGGTCAAATTGGCAGGCGTTTTTGAAGTCGCAATACTCGCACACCAGCTTCTTTTCACGCACAAGCGGCTCAGCCTGCAATGCGCCGCCGTGAATTTCATGTGCCAGTTGCTCGATGATTTTTTTGACGTGTATTTGCATTTTGCCCCACGTTTCCAGTGACGTGAGTAAGTAGCTGTCGCCCTGTTTTTTGGGCAAGAATCGTGCGCCGGGGTTGGCTTCCATAGCCGTCAACAAACTTTCGTTGTCAAGCAGCAACCCAGAGCGGCGAAGCTTATCGTCGGGATTGTCGCCCTCCTTGACAATCGCCTCATGGACAGGCACGTAGAGCAGTCCCGCGAGTTTTGCATCACGGTTCACCAGCTTGTCAATGCCCAGCGTGTAGAGAAATAATTGCAGTGACAACCCATGGTACAAGTCGTTGAGCGAGAATCCGTTGCGCCCGCTCTTGTAATCGACCACGCGCAGATATAGTTTGCCGTCGCACTCGTAGCCATCGACGCGGTCAATGACGCCGCGCAGGGTCAGTATATCGCGGTTTTCTGCAGGAAATTCAAGACTGAATAGCTCTTCGATAAGTAATGGCTGAAATTGGCTCTCTTTTAATTCATCGGCAATATGCAATACCACACGCTCGGCCATGAATGTCAAACGATTGGCATAAGTTTGCAAACGATTATGGCGTTTGCTGCCAGAGGGTAAAATGGTGTCTAAGTAGATAATGGCATGGTTGTTTGCAAGCTGTGCAATCTCTTCCCGCGCAATGACTTGAAAGCCACCTTGCGCCACAACGTCACGTGTGACGCGCTCAATGACGGCATGGATAAAACTGCCGCTATCCAGTCCCGAAAAGCCGGGTTCGGGGCGTGTGCCGGCCCGTAAGCCATAGCGCATGAAATACTGGAAACGGCACTTCTGCCACAAATCCATGCGCGTGGCCGACAACGGCGGGTTGCCGTAGAGTCGACGGGCATGGTTGAGAGACAACGGTGTGCGATGCAAATTTCGCGCGGCGTCCAGCGATTGCAAGTAGCGTTCATGGCCGCCGCGCTCTTCCAGCAAAGCGCGGGCAATGTCGCCCTCGGTGTCTTGTTGCGCTGCTGCCTCTCGCGCCGTGTCAATACTGCCGCCGATGCGCTCGGGCATCAGGGCATCAGCTGTCAGCAACGGCAAATCAAAAGCTTTGCGCCAGCCTTTGACGATGTGATTTTCAGCGCGTTCGCCGCCGTCGGCAGGCACAACAATTGATAGCGATTCCGCCGGCAATGTTACGGCGGCGTAGAACATAAAGCGCTCACGACTCAGCCGCTTGTCGAGTGTAGGGGTGAGGCTGTGTCCCAACATTTCAAGAAATACACGGTCACTTTCTGATAGCAATCCGCCGACTTCGGGCGGAGCGAGCAGCTCATCGTCGGCGCCCAGCAAAATCAAATGTTTTAACTGTCGTTTGCGCAGCCGATCTGTGCCGCCCACTGTCACACAGTCGAGTGATACAGGGATTGCGCCGACGTCGTAATGCGACAACGCCAGCTTGAACAGTTCGGCAAACTGCGGCAAGTTGAGTGGTAAATCGCCCAAAATATGGTGGCATTGCGTCAGCGCACGACATGCAATATCCCATAATTGTTGCGTTTCGATGGCCAATTGCTGATGCCCATTGGCATGCAATTGTGCCGCCCGTTGCTCCAACTGCGCGGCCAACTGCAAGTCTTCGATGAATTGATATAATGCAAGCACTTGTCCTTTGCCTGTTTGACCGGCTTTGGATGTCTCGTGTAAACGCTGTAACGGTGTATATACTTTATGGCGCAGAGCATTGACGATGTTTAACTGATCGTGGTGGCATGACTCCCACTCGGCGCGATAGCCGTCGGGGTGCCACGCCCAATCTTTCGCCCACGAGTGCGGCTGCAAACGTAAGACATAGGCTTCTAGTTTGTCGCACTCACTGTTTGTCAGCCCGCTTAAACCCGTGCGCAAATAGGCAAAAACTGATTCGTAGCGAAAGCCGTTTTGCAAGCAATCAAGTGCCGATAACAATGCCGTCAAGATGGGCTTTTGCAAAATATCGGTCTTGCCGTCTGCAAACAGCGGAATACCGTACCGTGCAAAAGTGGCGGCAAGCGGCGCGTTGTAGCCGTCGATGTGTCGTGCCGTAACGGCAATATCGCGGTATCGTGCGCCGCTTGCAATGAGTTTGACAATATGTGCCGCGGCGATGTCGCATTGTTCGCGAATATCTTGGGCGGCGTAGATGGTTACAAGCGCGTGTAAAGGCGGACTGTGTGCGCTCAAATTTTGTGCGTGGAGTGGTTCGAAGGGGGCAGTTCTTGATAGTTTGGTGGTTTTGATTTCGCGGCCGCAGTCTTGCGCCATACTTTTCAGTTGCTCAACTGTGCTGTCGGTTGTGGAAAATAGCGGATCATCATCGTGGCATAATGCAACATGTACGTCTTTTGCCTGTTCGAAAAATACGTGCAGGACGGCGAGTTCTGCCGTTGTAAATGTCACAAAGCCGTCAATAAACAAGCGCACGCCTTGCGCGTATCCACTGGCGGGCAAGAGTTCCGCCATTTGTGTCAATTCATCGCGCACGTTTGTGCCCACGCGCTCGCCGGCCGCTTGATATGCCGACAGCAACAGCGATAAATCGTGCAATTTGTTGCGCATGATGTCTTCGTCGGCAAATGTCGACGCTTCGGCGAGCAGTTCAGGTGTCAAATTGCCGCGTTGCAGCTCGTCAATGGTTTGCAGCAGCGCAGGCAAAAAGGCGTTGGTGCGCACAGTACGATAACTACTTTTCATTTGCTCACGCGCCAAATCAACGGCGAGCTTGACAATTAACTGCCGCCCGCTGTCGTCAATGCTTTTGAGTTGCTGTCCCGCCAGTTGCAACCGTGACGCCAGCCGCTTAAACGTGATAACTTCGGCATATACTGCCGCGCTGTCACCGCAATGCGTGCATAGCAACCGTTCAGTCTCATGGCTGAATGTTTCAGGCACAAGAAGTAGACAAGGTGTAGGGGCGGCGTTTTGCCGCCCGTTCGTTGCAATCATGTCAAGCAAAGCAGTACTTTTGCCGCTGCCGGCACGACCAAGGATGAAGTTAAGAGGCATGACTGCACCTCCTGCTGCGTAAGTGGCCGTGCCCTGCACGGCATTGTGGCTTTATGGGTGGGTTGACCACAGCGCTATATATATGGTACAATCTAGATGTTAAACAAAAAGTTCACAATATCCCCATCTCTCATCACATAACCCTTGCCCTCGCTGCGTAGAATCCCCGCGTCTCTTGCTGCGGCAATGCTGCCGATTTTGACAAAATCATCATAGCTCACCACCTCGGCACGGATAAAGCCGCGCTCCATATCAGTGTGGATTTTACCGGCGGCTTGTGGGGCAAGTGTCCCATTAGTGATGGTCCAAGCGCGCACTTCCGGTGCGCCGGCGGTGAGGAATGAAATGTAACCAAGCAAGTCATAACCTGCGGCAATCAGTCTATCTAGTCCCGATTGTGCGATGCCCAATTCGTTCATAAATTCCAGCCGTTCGCCGTCGGCAAGCGTGGATAATTCGGCTTCTAGTTTGGCGCAAACGGGCAGGAGCTTGGCGTTTTCTTGGTCGGCAATAGCTTGTAGTGCGTTAAAATGTGCGTTTGCCTCAGGGTTTTGATAACCCTCTTCGTCCAAATTGGCGGCATAAATGGTGGGTTTGCCGCTGAGTAACGGCATGGAGTCAAGCAGACGTTGTACCTTATCATCGGCCTCAAAACTATTGGCGCTGCCGCCGTTGTCAAGGTGTGCCATGAGTTGTGTCAGTACTTCGGTTTCCCAAACAGCATTTTTATCGGCTGCTTTAATGAGCTTCTGCGCCTTGTCGCGGCGGCGCGTTACAATATCCAAGTCGCCCAGCGACAATTCAATATTAATGGTCTCAACATCCCGTGCCGGATCGGCATGGCCGTCAACGTGTACGACGTTGTCGTCGTCGAAACAGCGCACGACGTGCACAATGGCATCGACTTCGCGGATATGCGATAAAAATTGATTGCCCAAACCCTCGCCTTTGCTTGCGCCGCGCACCAGCCCGGCAATGTCAACGAATTCAATGGTCGCCGGTGTGATTTTTGTGGGGTTATAAACCTCAGCCAATTCGGCAAGCCGCACATCCGGTACGATAACAACACCGATATTTGGGTCGATGGTGCAAAACGGGTAGTTGGCAGCCTCTGCGCCTGCCTTGGTCAATGCGTTAAAAAGAGTGCTCTTGCCCACGTTGGGGAGTCCGACAATACCTAGCTTCATGTAAATTTTTCCTTTTGAGTTGATATAGGGGGCATGATTCTGCATCACGCTCTTATCAGTATACTAGATTTTGACACAGATGTAAACACGGAGGTTTGTATGTTGACTTGTTTGATTATGGGGGCGGGTGAATTATTTGCGTCACAATCGTTGCCGACGGTTGATTTAATCGTTGCCGCTGATGGTGGGCTGATGCATCTGCAAAAACTGGGCATTCAGCCCAATGTAATCATCGGTGACTTTGATTCGCTGGGCTTTACACCCGACGGCGAATGCGTGATTACCCTGCGGCGTGACAAGGACGAAAGCGATATGCGTGCCGCCATTGAGCGCGCTTGGCAAGCCGGCTGCCGCGAATTTCATATCTACGGCGGCACAGGTGGGCGGCTCGACCACACACTGGCGAACATACAATGCTTAGCCGATTTGGCGCAACGCGGCGCACGAGGATTTCTGTACGGCGAGCAGGAAATGATAACGTGTATACATAATGACGAGATGGCGTTTCCAATGGGCAGGGAAGGTACGATTTCGGCTTTCGCTCAAGGCGGCAATGCCGAAAATGTGACGCTATCTGGTTTAAAATATCCGTTAAAAAATGCTACACTGGAAAGTGCGAAGCCATTGGGACTGAGCAATGAATTTACTGGTGAAGAAGCTACGATTTCGGTGGAAAACGGGACACTGATGATAGTTTGGAGTGAAACACAATGAACATAGCAAATCTATTTATCAAATCTGACCTAATTCCCGTCATTGTGCAGGACGCCGATACAAACCAAGTCCTTATGCTGGGCTTTGTCAACCAACTCGCCTTGGAAAAGACATTGGAAACCCAAAAAGGGCATTTTTGGAGCCGTAGCCGAAATAAGTTGTGGTTGAAAGGCGAGACATCGGGTAATTTTTTGCACATTGTGTCTATCATTGCCGATTGTGATGAAGACAGTTTGCTGTATCGTGTAAACCCCGTTGGGCCAACGTGCCATACAGGGGAGACTTCGTGTTTCTATAAGGAGATTGCACTATGAACGATACCATCATCCAACTCTACAATACCATTCTGCAACGCAAGGCAGGGGATGGCGACGAAAAATCCTACACGCGCTACCTATTTGAGCAGGGCCTGAATAAAATTCTAAAAAAACTGGGCGAAGAATGCACCGAAACCGTTATCGCTGCCAAAGAGGATAATCAAGCCGAATTAGTTAATGAGCTTGCCGACTTGACATATCATATGCTGGTGCTGATGGCGTGCAAAGATGTGACGATTGAGGCGCTGTATACCGAACTGGACAGCCGCGCGGCTAAAATGGGAAACTTGAAAGAGATGAACAAAAAAGGGGCGCTCTAGGGCTGTCTATCCATACTAACATCAACGCAATTTTAAGAGGTAACCAAACAATGGCCATCTTCACACTCCGCAACGTGCAATTTCGGGACATTATAAACTATCCCGATTTAGAAATTACGGCACAAACGGCGACTTTCATCTGCGGCGAGAGCGGGTGTGGTAAAAGCACGTTGTTGAAACTGCTCAACGGCGTGATTTCGCCCGCTGGCGGCGCAATTTTCTATTGCGATAAACACCTCGACGAATACGACCCGATTGCCCTACGGCAGAATGTCCTGCTGTGCGGGCAGTCGGTGTTTTTATTTGCCGGTAGCGTACGGGATAATTTTGTGCAATTTTATCAATACCGCGACTTGCCGCCTTTGGATGATGAAGAAATGCTGGCATGCTTAAAGCTCTGCGCCATAGATTTTCAACTCGACGCCGTATGTGACAATATGTCGGGCGGTGAAAAGCAACGCATTTTTACAGCAATTTGCCTGTCGTTCCGCCCCGACGCGTTGCTGCTCGACGAGCCGACAAGTGCGCTTGATGACGCTACCGCACACGCCGTTATGGCGAATATCAAAACATTTTGTCGCGAGAATGGCATGACGTTGCTTGTCGTATCGCACCACAAAACGCTGGCCGAACAGTACGCTGACCATTTAATTGAACTGACGGGAGGTAATGCCAATGGATGATATCATTGCCTTAAATCTATGGCAATTCGCGCTGATTTACCTGCTGTTGATTGTTGTGCTTATCATTATGAAACGCTGCAAAATCAACCAAACTAAACTGCTCATTGTGGCAAGCCTGCGCATGACGGTGCAACTCGCGTTGGCAGGGCTGGTGCTGACCTATCTCTTTGAAAACCCGCACCCGCTGCTGACAGTGGCCGCCTTGCTGGTGATGACGGCATTCGCCATCTACACGGCATTGTCACGTAGCCGCGGCATCAATCGGCGATTCAAGGTCATTGTCAGCGTGTCGTTGGCAACAACGGGGCTTGCGGTGATTTGTTTTTTTATCATGGTCATCGTCGGTGTAAATCTATTCAACCCGCGCTATACCATTCCGATTGGCGGCATGATTTTAGGCAACGCCATGACGGGTGTGAGTCTTGGGTTGCGGAACTTTGACGAAAACTTGAAGTCTAATCGCGCCCGCATCGACACACTGTTAAATGTCGGCGCAACACCGCAAAAAATCCTGCTGCCGCTCGTCAACCGTTCTCTGGAAATGGCATTACTGCCCACGTTGAACTCGATGATTGGTATGGGTATCATCTCATTGCCTGGCATGATGACGGGACAAATTTTATCCGGCACAATGCCTATGACGGCGATTTTATATCAGATTGCCATCATCATCGCTGTATGTGCCGTGACGTGCTTGGCAGTGTTTTGCTCGCTGCATTTTGGCTATCGGACATTGTATAACAAGAGAATGCAGATTACCTAGTTCTGTTAAAGAAAGGCCGCCGGTTAAGGCGGTCTTTTGTTAATATCGATGCTTTTCCTTTACAGTTCAATGCTGTCCTTTACATTACGGTTCATCTTAGAGAAATCAACCCGCGCAAAGGCGATTGTCGAAAGTGTAAGAAATATCAATCCGAATGCCAACAAAATGCCAATGGAGGCCAACATACCGATATTTACACCGCCGGTGATGTATCTGACCTCGTGTATTACGTCACCGATTACGTATTGCTCGTTTACCACTGTACCTCCTATGTTAGCCGCCAATGTTTCGTTGACCAACTCATATGTCGGTGCGGTAAACCGTTCCATGACAATGGTGCGGAAGATATTGACAGCATAAGTCAAGGGGTTAAACGCCGCGATATTGCGCAGCAAGTTCGGCAGTCCAATGGTGGGCAAGTATGCGCCCGACAGGAACATCAAGGGCATGGTGAGTGCCATCGTAACGGCTTGGAAGGTTTGCAAATTCTTGGCCTTGCTGGCGATAAACAGTCCGAAGCCTGAGAATAGCAATCCGATGAAAACCATGGCGAGAATCGCCCAAACAACGGTTAGAGGCGATGAAACGCGCATGCCGATGGCAAAGCCGGCAACAAAAATCATCAAGCCTTGGAATGCTGAAATCGTTGCTGAGGACACAAATTGCCCGGCGGCGATATTTAGTCGCGAGATGGGCGAAACAAGCACTTCTTTCATGAAGCCGGACGTCATATCGTCGATGGTTGTGCTGCTGATGCGGAATGATGATTCAAAGACAGTAGCGATAATAATACCAGCCAGCATATAGGTTTCCGAGCCGTCGCCGAGCAGTGTGCGGAACATGTTGCCGAAGATGAACAGGAAGAAAAACGGAAAAACCAAGTTAAAAATCAGTGCCGGCTTGTTGCGCAAAAAGGCGCGCATATTGCGCTTCCACAAAGCAAAAATTATGCTCATGTTGGCTCTCCTTCCCGTATTTCGCGCCCTGTGATTTCGAGAAATACGTCATTTAATGTCCCTTTACGGATTTCAATGTCGGTAATATCGGCGTTGCATTCGGCCAGCACTTGCAAGATGCCGGGCGTGCTGTCAACATCTACGCGATGGAATTTTTCTTTTTTGACATAATGAATGCCTCGCGTGTCCAACAATGCCTCCAATGCCGGAGGGTTTTTGGTGGTGATATAGGCGCGGTCTTTGGTGTATTGCTTTTTCAGCCCAAATGGCGTGTCGTGTGCAATGATTTTGCCGTGGTCCATGATAGCAACCTTGTTGCAGACCTCAGCTTCATCCATATAGTGCGTGGTCAAAAAGATGGTGATATTCTTCTCTTTTTGCAGCCGCAGGACGTATTCCCACACATGGGCACGGGTTTGCGGGTCAAGCCCTGTCGTCGGCTCGTCCAAAAATAACACTTTGGGATAGTGAATCAGCCCGCGCGCAATCTCCACACGCCGTTTCATGCCGCCTGAAAGTGCCGATACCGTTTTTTTGCGTACTTCAAGCAAGTCGACCAATTCCAATACGAATCGTATCCGTTCTTCAACCTCGCATTTGGGCACTTTGTAAAAAACGCAGTGCATTCTGAGATTTTCCTCGACGGTCATCTTGGTATCCAGCGTGTTGTCTTGAAATACGACGCCGATGGTGGAGCGAACCTCGTTTTTCTGCGTGGTAACATCCTTACCGTTGATGGTTAGGCTACCCTCAGTCTTGTCAAAAATGGTGCAGAGTGTATTGATTGTTGTCGACTTGCCCGCGCCGTTTGGCCCGAGAAAGGCAAAAATGCTGCCCTCATCGACTGTAAAGCTGATGTCGTCTACGGCAGTAAACTTGCCGTAACGTTTAGTGAAGTTTTGTACTTCGATAATTGGTTGCATAGATTCCTCCGTACATAATGTTAATTCATGTGAAAGTTTATGTTGTATTCCATAAGTATAGCCGAAGATTGTATGTGTCGATAGTGACATTTGTCATGGTTTTATGTTTTTGACAAGAGGGCAAAAAACAGTATCGCACATTTTTGCCAAACGCGCAAGTTTTTTTTGTCAAGTGGTATGTAAACAAAGGTAAGTTGCATATTTACCTCTCTGTATGGTAGAATAGGCGTGTAAAGGCGAACTGTGTTTGCCCGCCACCTGTGCCGTGCGCGATAATTGTACATGATAAGGATGTATTTATATGTTAAACTGGTTAAAAAAACTCTTAGCAATCGTCTTTTCCATTGCTTTAATCTCCGCCGGCATCAACTTGTTTCTCGGCCCACATAACATTGCGGCAGGCGGACTGACAGGGCTTGCCATTATTTTAGAGGAGTTGTTTAAGTTAGACCGCTCGATGATCATTCTCATCGGTAATGGCATCGTGATTGTTGCCACGCTGATTTTTTTGGGCAGAGAAGTGTTCCTAAAAACAGCTATCGGTGCGTCACTGCTGCCGTTAGGCGTATGGCTTGTGCCACACTACATGGTCATTGAGGACGTTATGTTGTCAACGATGATTGGTAGTGTAATTTTCGCCGTTGCCGTGTCGATATTGTATAAAAATAATGCGTCGAGCGGTGGCACGATAGTCATTCCTTTAATTTTGAAAAAGTATTTTGGACTTAACACTTCAGTTGGACTGTTTATCGCCGACGGCATTGTCGTTACGCTCTGCTTGTTGGTGTTTAGTATTGAAGCATTCTTCTATGCCGTGTTTAGTATTTTCTTGACATCATGGGTTATGCATTATATCGAAACGGGCATGAAGAAAAAGAAAATCGTGTATATCATCAGTGATAAACACGAAGAAATCACCAACGATATCCTGCATGATATCGGGCGCGGTGTAACTATTTTGCCCGCTGTCGGCGCGTACAATAAAACGCCTGTTCAAGTGCTGATGATAACATTGCATCACAGCGATTACCGCCAGTTGCAGGCAGTGGTTGACAAATATGACAAAGAGGCGTTTATGATTACCAACACTGTGACGGATGTGCATGGTGAGGGCTTTACTTATGAGCCGGGGAGCGTCTAGAACCCCAAGTTCTCGACAAAAAGATCGTCAAACGCCTCGTCATTCCCAAAATCAATGTGTTTAACCTCTTGCACCATTCGTTCCACATCACGTCGCAAATCGGTGTTGAGCAACAATGCCATGCCACCCGATTGCGATGTATTGCCTACAAAATATATCTTGCCTGCGAATGCCGCGGGCAACATTTTTAGTTGTAACAAACTTCGCTCACTTACATGGTAGCCGAACGAGCCAGCGATTTCGACGCGCTCAATATCCTGCGGCGTAAGGGACAAGCGATCCAGCATGGCATCAATGCCGGCGCGAATCGCGCCTTTGGCGAGCTGCACTTGCCGAATATCGCCCTGTGTGAGGGACACATGAGGTGTAATGGTAAAGGCGTTGGACTTGTCGGAGAATCGCCCTGTGCTGTCTACGCGACCTGTTCGCACAAGCGCGGCGACAATATCTAACAATCCGCTGCCGCAGATACCGTTGGCATCGGTATTGCCAATTGTTTCAATAGTAATTGTGTCATCGTCGTTGAAAGCGAATCGCTCGATTGCGCCGATACTTGCCCGTTTGCCTTGCGAGATATTCATGCCCTCAAAGGCAGGCCCTGCGGCTGTGGATGTGGCCACCAGGTTGCCGTCTTTTGCCAGCACCATCTCGCCATTTGTGCCGATATCGATAAACAACGTTGTCGCCGTCGTTTGTGTCAGGTCGCATGCCAAAATACCGCAAGCAATATCTGCCCCGACAAAGGGTGAAACAATCGGCGGCATATAAATCTCGCCACCAATATTTAGTTTCCTTGCGGGAAAGTAACAGCCGCCCGTAATGTTGGGTGTATATGGATATTTGCCCAACGGTGTAGGGTCTGCGCCCACAGCAAGGTGCAGCATGACGGTATTGCCGCTGTATATCGCGTCCTTAATATCGCGCGGTGCAATGCCGATTTGTGCTGTTAAGCGTGCTATAGCAGCATTTAAGCTCTTAGTCAGTGTTGTATGCAAAGCACTCAATCCATCGTTTTGTCCCGCAAACTGTATGCGTGAAATCACATCTTGTGCATATTGTGTTTGCGGGTTGAGCAAGCTTTCAGTGGCGACTTTGGTGCCCGTTGCCAAATCGCACAATGATACAACCAGTGTCGTTGTGCCGATATCGACGACCAGCCCGTAGCCGTTGTTATAATGCGGGTTTAGCGCATGTGCTGTGCTGTGCCCGCTTGAAACAATTTGCAAGGTTTGGTCAGCTGTCGCCGATGTAGAAATAATACAGTCGCACGACAATGGCGTGCAGCAAGCCAATACAGTTTCGCCGTTGATGGCAACTTGGCATTTGCCACAAGTGCCATTGCCTCCGCAGGGTGACGCTAAATATACGCCGCCTTGTCGTGCGGCGTCGAGTGCCGTTGCGCCGCGTTGGGCGTTGACGGTAATGTTTTCGTTGTCGAAGGATACCTTTATCATGGTGCTATTATAGATGGCGCAGTGGGATTTGTCAAAAGGCGTCTTGCAGAAATGCGCATTGCACGTCGGCGAACAATGTGATATAATGCGATAAGCTTTATATCTTAGGAGGACATTATTATGAAAATGCGCAGCGGCGTAGCGGTCATTGTTGGCCTTATCATCATCGGCTTTACCACGGCGGCTTACTTCTTGCTTGACTTAGGCAATAACGCGGGTTTTGAGCGGGCATTCTTGTTTTTGTGGGCATCACAGATTGTTTGTTTCGGCGGCATTGCCGTTATGGGTAGTGTTAACGGCAGGACTATCACGCGCTCGGGCGTGAGTGCCGTGTTGATGGCATACTTCTTGGCAACCCTAGTATTCACGCCGTTTGCCGGTTTGCTTGCCGACAACTTAAATTGGCTGACACTGATGCAATTGCTCATCATCGCGATTGCGCTGATTGCGCTGGTCATTGTGGGCTTCGCCACCATAATGGCCGACAGCAGCAATTATAACCCCGAAGCCGACCACGTTTTTACACAAAAATGCGGCAAGCGTATCTTCAAACTCATGCAGTCGCCGCAAGGCAGGAAATTTGAAATGCAGCTGAAAGCCCTGCATGCGCAGATCCAGTCACTGGAAATCAAAGGGATCAGTGCGGCAGATAACGCCGTGGCGGGCAAAGTTGGCGAACTGGAAGATTTTGTTATGAGCGGTGTGGAAGCTGCTGACGGCGAGATTGAAGAGTTGACAGCGGCAGTTATCCAGGCATTTAGAGGGGGCGTGTAATATGATGAATTCGCCTAAACTAAAGCAGGGCAGGGCCATGCAAACGTGGGGCATTTTGCTGGCGTGTTTCGGTGCGTTGTACTTACTCATGGCGATTACCGGCGAGCCTGAGATGCTTGTTGCGGCGTTTGTTTTTGGTGTGCCGGGCGTGATACTGATCGCGTTGGCGCGCCCAAAACGCAAACGCGCCAAACGCTACAAACAGTACATGATATTCATTTCGGGCGGTGATGAGCGTAATATTGACATTATTGCGCAGATGACAAAGGTGTCGTCCGAACAAATTATGGAAGAGTTGCCGCAACTGGTGATGGCAGGACTATTGTACGACGTGCAGATCAATCGAGAGAAACGGCGCATTGAGCGCCCGGCCACCGATGCTCGCAAAGTTGAGCAAAAATTAAAAGCAGCCCACACGGAAGGCGTACAAAGAGGGGACGCAATACCGCGACATAAAACAATCTCCTGCCCCGGATGCAGTGCTAACACAGTCGTGGCTTTTGATGAGGTTGTTGAGTGCAAATATTGTACCACGCAATTGGCGTATAATTTAGTGTAAGTGTGCAGGGCGAGCGCCATTCGGAGGTGAGCTGTTGAAAATAAAGTTTTTGGGAACGTCGGCGGCGTACTCGAATCCGTTGCCGTTTTGTAACTGTATCTTATGTGCTAAGGCAAGAAAATCGGGCGGCAAAGATTTAAGGAAACGCGCGTCGCTGCTTATCAACGAAAATTTACTTATCGATATGAATGAAGACTTAGCGTCGGCGTCGTATATGCATAATGTTGATACGACAAAAATTCGTCATTGGCTACAAACGCATTCTCATTTCGACCATTTTAGCCCGGGCCATTTGATTACGCGGATGGATGAGTTTGCTACCCAAAATATTCAACCCTTATCGCTTTATGCCTCGTCAAAATGTATACAGCGTATGTCAGAAAAAGCAGGCAAAACAGCATGGGATGGGGTGAATTTATTTGCGCCGGAATGGCAAAGTCGGTTAAGTCTAAATGTCACCGGCGTTAATCATGGTGAAGAATTTAAGTGCGGTCGTTACTTGGTAACAGCACTCTATTCGGCGCACGACGTCAACGACGGCTCATATCTTTGGCTGGTCAATGACAATTCTCGGCGACTGTTTTATGGTATAGATGCCGATGAGAAATCACTGAGAGAAGACACTTTGAAATATCTCTCGGACAACGGTATTTCCTTGGATGTCGTTGTGCTAGACCACACATACGGGCAGGTAAAGGCAAACGACCATCTGAATACAGACAGCTTTATCGCTGCCATACAAGAAATGAAGAAACGGCATATTATCAATGACGGCACAAAAATCTTTGCGTCACATATATCCCATGAGGGCACATTGCCTCATGATGAGTTTGCTGCATTTAGTAAACAGCATGGATATGACATTGCCTTTGACGGATTAGAGTTAGAGGTTTAATAGTGCGAGGATCATTTATGAAACGCTTTGCGATGATAATATTATTTGCGTTGTGTTTGTTTGCGGTCGGCTTTTTTGCCGCGTGTCATATTATCGAGGAGGTAGATGGGTGTTCGCCGATGTTTGCGGCAGAGGCAGAGCCGTCAAAGGCAGCGCAACTGTCTCAAGTAAAGCAAATCCATGCCGGTGAAAGCAGTTCTTTTGTCTTACTGGAGAACGGCGAACTTTGGGGTTGGGGCGCAGATGTCAGCGGCTGTAATCCCGATGCATGGCTACGGTCGTCTTGGGGTGAAAATGAACAACGAGAGCCATACATAGAACACCGCTTGTTGATGGACGGCGTTGCAAATTTTTCGGCAGACTCAAATCGCGTTTGGGTAGCTACTGATGATGGCGCATTGTATGTATGGGGTCAAACTTGGGATGATGGGTTTCGCAACATCTATGATAACAAAGACGATAGAGTGCGGTTAATGGACAATGCCGTCATGGTGTCGAACGGATATGTTATTTGCACCGATGATATACTTTGGCTGTGGCGGCAAAATTATAGAAACACATTTGATGACGTTATGCCGCAGCTTATTAAAACAGATGTCGTCTATGTTTCCGCAGGTTGGGCGAGAACGGCACTCACTCGTGATGGAACATTGTGGGGCTGGGGCGACAATCGCTGGGGACAAATTTGCGCCGATTCAGGTGAGCATATTTATACGCCGCAAAAGATGGCGGAAAATATTAACGCTGTTTCTGCCGGGCGGAATCAAATAATTTCAGTTGCCATTGACGGCACATTGTATGCGCGCGGCGAATGGCGGCGAAGAACCGGAGCGGTTGTTGCAAGCAATGAAGTAACAATGGATAATGTAGCATACGTTTCTGTTGGATCAAACCACAG